>NZ_JAGTPI010000029.1:0-72004 GCF_021147825.1 Pseudomonas quasicaspiana | reverse complement strand
TGTACCCGCCCGCAGATCCTGAACCGTGGGCCGCCGCAACGGGCCATCCATGGCCCAATGCGGCTAACCCGGCGTCCTGCCGGGTTGCCCACGCTTCAGAATCTGCGTTCGGCCAGCGTGATTTAACGGGGCGCCTCAGATCAAAATCAAAAGCGCGGCGGCCTGACAGCCGACCTGGTTGTGCGGGGTTGCCGGGCATCTGTAGGAGCTGCCGAAGGCTGCGAAGCGGTGTGTCAGACATCGAATGCGTTGGATGTGGTGGCGTCTCGCGAACAAGTTCGCTCCTACCGGTCCGCGGGGAACCGCTGCTTTTGATCTGCTTTTGATTTTGATCTTAAGCGCCCCGTTAAACCACGCCGGCCGGAATTCGACCTTGCTGTGTGGGGTGAACCGGCAGGGATGCCGGTTTAGCCGCCTCAGGCCATGGATGGCCGGTGGCGGCGGCCCCACGCAGCAAGGTCGGATTACGGGCATGCCGAGCCTAGGCGAGGCACCAAGTGGTGGGGCAAGAGCGTTTTGCTTACTTTTGCGCTCCATCAAAAGTGAGGCGCTGTAAAAGCGCAACCAATATCCGCCATAACACAGTAACGAATATGTACACAAATACAGAAGTTATGTGAATACCTATTCCCAAAGGTCTACCCCAAAACTATAAGCCTTTGCTATGACCAGACGCGTCACGGCCAATTGTGCCTGCCCAACGTACAGTAAAGTATGGCTTGTTCCATTTTGGTGCATAGGTGATCCATGCCCGGTCATAAGCACTTCCTATTAACCCAGAACGAAACTGTCTTATCTGCTAAAGGATGCAGCCTCGTAACGTAGGGCCTCGAATGTCACCTCCGAGGATCACCACCTTGAACGCCTCCCGCATCGCCGCCCGCGTGCAACGCATCAAACCTTCGCCGAGCAGCGCCGCTGCCGACCGTGCCAACGAACTGCGTCGCCAGGGCAAATCGATCATTAACCTGGTCGTCGGCGAGCCCGACTTCGATACCCCAAAACACATTCGCGAAGCCGCCAGCACCGCCATCGAAAATGGCGAAACCCGCTACACCTTGAACGCCGGCACCCTTGAGCTGCGCCAAGCCATCGCCGCCAAACTGGCCCGTGAAAACAGCCTGGATTACCCGGCGTCGCAAGTGGTCGTCACCAGTGGTGCCAAGAGCGCGATCTTCAACGCGTTTGCCGCGACCCTCGGGGCAGGGGATGAAGTGCTGATTCCTGCACCTTACTGGGTGTCTTACCCGGACATGGTGCTGGCCTGCGAAGGCGAGCCGGTGACGCTGGCCTGCCCGGAAGAAAACGGCTTCAAGCTCACCGCAGAGCAATTACGTGCCGCAATTACCGAGCGCACTCGCTGGCTGCTGATCAACTCACCCAGCAACCCGACCGGCGCCAGTTACAGCGCTGAAGAGCTGCGGACCTTGGCCGACGTGTTGCTGGATTTCCCCGACGTGTTGGTGATGACCGATGACATCTACGAGCACATTCGTTTCGACGATGCACCCAACGCTCACATCCTGACCGTTGAACCGGCGCTGCGTGATCGCGTGCTGGTGATCAATGGCGTTTCGAAGACGTACGCCATGACGGGGTGGCGTATCGGCTACGCGGCCGGTCCGGCTGACCTTATCAATGCCATGGCGACCTTGCAGTCGCAGTCGACCAGCAACGCCAGTTCTGTCAGTCAGGCGGCGGCGGTGGCTGCGCTGAACGGTGATCAGTCTTTTGTAAAAGAGAGCGTGGTGGTTTACCAGCGACGTCGCGACCGCTGTCTGGAATGGATCAACGCCATCGACGGCCTGAGCTGCCTCAAACCCAACGGCGCGTTCTACCTGTACGTCAACTGTGGGGCATTGCTCGGTAAAACCAGACCCGATGGCAAGCCTTTGGAAACCGACGCCGATGTGGTGATGTATTTGCTGGAAAGCCAGGGCGTAGCAGTTGTAGCCGGTACAGCCTATGGTTTGGCACCTTTCTTCCGGATGTCCATCGCCACGGCGTTGGAAACCCTGGAAGAGGGTTGTTCGCGAATCGCCACCGCCGTTGCCGCATTGAGCTGAGGCGCGAGCATGACGACCCAGGTGAGCGCGCTGAGTTTCCGGCAAGCCTTGTTGGCGATGCTTGGGATCTCACTGGTGCTGATGCTCTCGGCTCTGGATCAGACGGTGATCGGCAACGCCTTGCCGAGCATTGTCGCCGAGCTGCAAGGTTTTGAGCTCTACGCCTGGGTCGCCACGGGTTATCTGCTGACCTCGATTGTCACCATTCCGGTGTTCGGCAGGCTTGGCGATTACTACGGTCGCAAGCCGTTTGTGATCGCCGCGACCATCGTCTTCACCCTTGCTTCGCTGGTCTGCGCCTTGGCCAACGATATGCTGGTGCTGGTCATCGGCCGCGCGTTGCAGGGTGTCGGCGGCGGCATGCTGATCGGAACCGCGTTCGCCTGTATTCCGGAGTTGTTCCCGGATACCCGGCAACGACTGCGCTGGCAGATGATGCTCAGTGCGCTGTTCAGCGTGGTCAACGCTATTGGTCCCGGGCTGGGTGGTTTCCTGACCGAGGCTTATGGCTGGCGTTCGGTGTTTTATCTCAATTTGCCGCTGGGTTGCCTGGCACTGTTTTTTGCGTGGCGTTATCTGCCGTATTACCGGCCGGTGCAGGTGACGGGGATTCGGCTGGACTGGCTGGGTGCTTTGTTGATCGCCCTGGCATTGGGCAGCCTGCAACTGGGGGCTGAGTGGATGGGGCATTCCAGCACGGCATTAAGCGCCGCATTGGGTTTGATTTGCCTGCTCTCTGTCGCAGCGCTCTGGTTCTGGGAGCGTCGCTGCAAATCCGCATTACTGCCCCCGGCGATGTTTGCAGTGCCGAGCCTGCGCATTCTTTTTTTGCTGTCGATGCTGGCCGGCGCGATCATGTTTACCTTGCTGTTTTACCTGCCGCTGTTGCTGCAGGGCAGCTACGGATACTCGCCCAAGGACGCTGGTTTGTTGATTACGCCGCTGGCGTTGAGTATCACGCTTGGCGCGATCGTCAACAGCCGTATCGTGACCCGGCTGCGTAACCCCAATCTGTTGCCGCTGGCCGGGTTCGTCGCGTTGCTGCTGGCCTGTGCCGGGCTGTCTATAGCGGGGCGACAGGCTTCTTTCAATACCTTGCTGATGTTGATTCTGCTGGCCGGTGTGGGTCTGGGATTCATCTTGCTCAACCTGACCGTCTTCACCCAGACCCTGGCTGAGCGGCAGTTTCTCGGCATCGCTACTGCCTTGACCCAGTCATTGCGACTGGTCGGTGGTTTGCTGGGCACTGCGGCCATGGGCGTGCTGGTCAACCTGCTGTACGTGAGCCATTTGAATCGAGTGTTTCTGGCGGCGGGCCAGGAGGGTGAACTGGCTCGCTATATCGACCCGCAGGTTTTACTCAATTCAACCCTGGCCGTTGGTGGCAGTCATCAACTACTGGAGCTGGCGCGTGATGCGTTGGCGCGTTCGGTGGGTGTTGGTTTGTTGATGTGTGCCGGACTGGGTGTTATCGCATTACTGGTTTTAGTTCGCCTGGCGCCCGTCAAGTTGTTAGCTGCTACTCAATCTACTGCTTCGAAATAATAAGAAACTCACTGCCCACTCCTGACTGCTTACAACACTTACTTACAGCTAAGGATATCTCGATGGAGCTTATTTATCGCTCACCCCGCGTGGTGGCTGGTATTTGTGGAATGGTCATGGCCCAACAGGCATTCAGTGCCGGTTTTGTCGAAGACAGCAAGGCCAGTGTTCTGGCGCGTAACTTCTTCAGTAACGCGGACAACCGCAGTGGTACTGCGGATCCTAATTACACTCAGGAGTGGGGCCAGGGTTTCATTTTCGATTTCCGTTCCGGTTATACCCCGGGCACTGTAGGTTTCGGTGTAGACGCGCTGGGCATGCTCGGTATTCGTCTGGATTCCGGTAAAGGCCGCCATTACAACCCGACCAGCACGGCGTTCAACGGTAACGTGTTCCCCACCGACAGCGATGGCCGGGCGGTAGATGAGTTCGGCAGCATTGGCCTGACCGCCAAGGCACTGGTGTCCAAAACCGAGTTCCGCTACGGCACACTGGTGCCTATGCTGCCGGTGGTGATCTCCACCGACCGCATGCTGCAACAGACTTTCAATGGCGGTCAGGTTCAATCCAAAGATCTGGATAACTTCACCTTTACCCTCGGCCAACTGGAACATGTGAAAGGTCGTGGGTCGAGTAACCAGATGGGGATGTCGATACCTGGCGCGAATAACGCGGTGAGCGGCGAGTTCGTTAACAAGTTCTATTACGGCGGTGTGGATTACAAACCGACTAAAGACCTGACCGTTCAGTATTACTACGGCAACTTGAAAGACTTTTACAAACAACACTTTCTCGGCTTGAAATACGACATGCCCGTAGGGCCAGGCGTATTGCGTTCGGACCTGCGTTACTTCGACAACAGCTCTGATGGCGCCAATGGCAATGATCCGGCGTTCTACACGTTCGGTTATTACGGCGATGGCGTCACCAAAGGCAAAGTTGACAGCCGTCTTTCCAGTGCGCTGTTCACTTATATGATTGCCGGTCATAGCCTGTCTGCCGGTTTCCAGCAAGTCAGCGGCGACAGCGATGCGGTCTGGCTCAATCAGGGTGACGGTTCCAGCGCGTACTTCATGACCGAATCAATGATCGGCAAATTCCAGCGTGCCGGTGAAAGTACCTGGCAGGTTCGTTACGGCTATGACTTCGCTCAGGTTGGCGTTCCGGGGCTGACGTTCCTGGGCATGTACGAAAGCGGCTCCAACATCCGTACGCCGGACGGTGATCGCAAGGAGTGGGAGCGCAACCTGACGCTGGGCTATGTGGTGCAATCCGGGCCTCTTAAAAAGCTCGGCATCCAGTTGCGGCATGCCTCGCTACGTACTCAGGTCACTACCCAGCGTGACAGCGATGAGCATCGGGTAATCGTGACTTATCCGCTGGATATTCTCTGATTCAAATCTGAGTGCGGCTCCCTGTCTGCTCCGACTGGGGAGCCGCACTTAACTCTTACTTCATGTTTCATCACTTGCCCGCAACACTAGGCGCGGTGTATCACCTTGGGCTGAATATTTTTGCTCAGGAGAGATTGCACATGCGCGCCGCACCTATTGCCGGTTTCATGCTGGCGCTAACGCTGCCCGTCGGGGCGATGGCTGACACGCCCAGCTACGGCAAGCAACTTGAGGGTTTTAAATACCCCTATCCGTTGAGCAAATTCGAATTCGAGTCGCAGGGTAAAAAGCTCGAAATGGGTTACATGGATGTCGCCGCCCAAGGCAAGGCCAACGGCAAGACCGTGGTGCTGATGCATGGCAAGAATTTTTGCGGCGCAACCTGGGAAGACAGCATCAAGGCCTTGAGCAGCGCGGGCTATCGTGTGGTCGCGCCAGACCAGATTGGCTTCTGTACTTCCAGCAAACCCGAGCAGTACCAATACACATTCCAGCAACTGGCGACTAACACCCATGCGCTACTCGCCAAACTGGGCGTCGACAAGGCGACCATCATTGGTCATTCCACTGGCGGCATGCTCGCCACCCGTTATGCCCTGATGTATCCGCAGCAGACTCAACAACTGGTCATGGTCAACCCGATTGGTCTGGAAGACTGGAAAGCCCTGGGTGTGCCGTATCGCACCGTGGATCAATGGTATGCGCGTGAGCTGAAGGTCACGGCCGAAGGTATTCGCAAATACGAGCAGAACACCTATTACGCAGGCCGCTGGAAGCCTGAATACGACAAGTGGGTGAACATGCTTGCCGGTCTGAGCAACGGGCCGGGCAAGGAAGTGGTGGCGTGGAACTCGGCGCTGATCTACGACATGATTTTTACCCAGCCAGTGTTTTACGAGTTCCCGAAACTCACGGTTCCGACCTTATTGATGATTGGCGATGCGGACACCACAGCCATCGGCAGCGACATCGTTTCGCCGGAGCTCAAGGCCAGACTGGGTAACTACAAAGTGCTGGGTAAAGAAGTCGCCAAGATGATCCCCGGCGCCAAACTGGTTGAGTTCCCGGGGATGGGGCATGCACCGCAGATGGAGGATCCGGCAGGGTTCAACAAGGCGTTGATTTCGGGGCTGGGTGGGAAGTAGCCCGTTGTAGCGCGGCCGGGCGGTCCTGAGGATTTATTTCCCTTTCTTCCCTGACTGTCCGCCCGAAGGATCAAAACACTGGCTGTCATACCGCGGACTTTCGCACAGCGATTTCGCAGTCGGCGCAGGCGGGCGATTTTTTTGATATTGCTTGTAGCTCTCCGTCTCATAGACAGTGACCTTGGTCCGCCCGCTGACTCTCAGGAACTCGGTGGCCTTCAGATTGATCTTGTGCGCGTGATCCACGGGCTCACCCTGGCGCAGCATTTTGGGTGGGCCTTGTCTTTGTACGGACGTCGCAGCGTTGTTTTCACTGCAAGGGACTGACGCAAAGCTCACCTTGCCTTCAGGCGAAGTGCATTTGAATATCTCGCTGCGGGCGGCGCCGCTGAGGAGCAGGGCGGTGATGGCTAGCGCCAGTGAATACCATTTCATGAAGTCTCTCCGTAGGTGGCGCAAAGCTACCATTTGTGCTGTACCAGCCCCAGATATTTTTGCGCTTGCGCTACGGCATCTGGCTTTAGCTGGTTCAAACCGGGTTCCGAATTCTATGCCTGTCTTGTACGCATAAAGTAAACGGTTAGTGCACCGACTGGACATCAGGTCACCGAAGGCTAGTCGTGCGGATGAACGCGAGCCGCGCAGTACTGTTTCCAGCTGTTGACGCGTTCGCCGGAAGCTTTTTGCGACACCTCAACCTTTCACAAAACGGTTACTCAACCGTCACTTCCAGTTCACCCCGTTGAAACACCCCAGGCCTACTGTCAGTTGCAACTCACAACAACCAGACAGAGAAGCCCATGAACCCAGCCATCCATGTCGAGCGTCTGAACAAGACTTTTGCGCGCAAGCCCGCGCTGGTTGATCTGGCATTGTCTATACAACCCGGAGAAATGGTCGCCCTGATCGGTGCCTCGGGTTCCGGCAAATCCACGCTGTTGCGTCACCTTGCCGGGCTGGCGTGCTGTGATCGTGGCAATGGCGGGAGCGTGCAGGTGCTGGGCCGAGAGGTGCAGGCCGCTGGCCGCCTCAACGGCAAGGTACGCAAGCTGCGTTCCGATATCGGCTACATCTTTCAGCAGTTCAATCTGGTCAACCGTCTCAGCGTGCTCGATAACGTGCTGCTGGGTTGCCTGGGACGCATGCCCGGCTGGCGCGGCAATCTCGGCCTGTTCAATGCCGAAGAAAAACAACGCGCCTTGCAGTCACTGGACCGCGTCGGTCTTGTGGATCTGGCCGCACAGCGTGCCTCGACCTTGTCGGGGGGCCAGCAACAGCGAGTCGCCATTGCCCGGGCGTTGACCCAGCGTGCCGAGGTGATCCTCGCTGACGAGCCTATCGCTTCGCTGGACCCTGAGTCCGCTCGCAAGGTCATGGAAATCCTCGCCGATATCAATCGCACTGACGGCAAGACCGTAGTCGTCACCCTGCATCAGGTGGATTACGCCGTGCGCTATTGCCCTCGCGCCGTGGCGCTTAAAGGCGGACGGATTCATTTCGACGGTGACGGGAAAAATCTCAGCAGCCAGTTCCTCAATGATCTGTACGGCGCAGACGTGGACACCAGCCTGATGATTGCTGAAGAGGGTCGACGCATCGTTGCCCCACCTCGTCTGGTGCTGGCTCGCAACTGAGCCGCCTCCCATTACTTTTAAAAAAACCGAACACAACAAACAGCCAAACCCAAACTGAGGAGTGCTTCCATGTTGAACCGTATCGGTCGCGTCGTTGCGTCTGCCGCGTTGCTGGGCAGTTGCCTGCTGGGCACTGCCCACGCCGACGAGAAAGTCATCAACTTCGGCATCATGTCTACCGAGTCTTCGCAGAACCTGAAAAGCATCTGGCAGCCGTTTCTGGATGACATGGGCAAGAAGACCGGGCTGAAAATCAACGCCACTTTCGCCTCGGACTATGCAGGCTTGATCCAGGGCATGCGTTTCAACAAGGTCGACGTGGCCTGGCTGGGCAACAAGGCCGCCATGGAAGCGGTGGACCGCTCCAACGGTGAAATTTTCGCTCAGACTTCGGCCGCCAACGGTGCGCCGGGCTACTGGAGCGTGATCATTGCCCGCAAGGACAGCCCGATCAACACCGTCGAAGACATGCTCAAGAATGCCAAAACCCTGACCTTCGGTAATGGTGATCCAAACTCCACCTCAGGTTATCTGGTACCGGGTTACTACGTGTTCGCCAAGAACAACGTCGACGCCGCTACGGCCTTCAAGCGCACCTTGAATTCCAGCCACGAAGTGAACGCTCTCAGCGTTGCCAAGGGCCAGCTGGATGTTGCGACCTTCAACACTGAAAGCTGGGATCGCCTGGAAGTCACCCAGCCGGATATGGCTGCCAAGCTCAAAGTGATCTGGAAGTCGCCATTGATTCCGGCCGACCCAATGGTCTGGAGCAAAGCGCTGTCGGACGAGAATAAAAACAAGATTCGTGAGTTCTTTGCCGATTACGGCAACACCGACGAAGAGAAAGCCGTCCTCAAGGGCATGCAACTGGGCAAGTTCCTCAAGTCCAGCGATGACCAACTGCTGCCGATCCGTCAGCTGGATCTGTTCAAGCAGCGCACCGAAACCCTCGCCAGCACCAGCCTCAATGCCGATGAGAAAGCCAAGCGCCTCAAGGACATCGATGCGGGCTTGAGCAAGTTGCAGGAACGCCTGACCGAGCTTGAGAAGAAAAACACTGCAAGTGCGGGTTGATTGATCCGGGGCGTGCTCTTGTCGGGCACGCCCACCTCCTGCTTAACGAGATCCGACAATGACGAGCACGACTACCCATGCGGCTTACACCCAGGCTGCCGGCAAACGCAGTTGGCCGCAGTACCTGGGCTGGGGCCTGTTTCTGGCCATGCTGGCCTGGGCCTGGCTGGGCGCCGAGATGAACCCGTTGGCGCTGTACCGCGACTCGGGAAACATGGCGACTTTCGCCGCCGATTTCTTCCCGCCTGACTTCCACGAGTGGCGCTCGTACCTCAAGGAAATGATCGTCACTGTGCAGATTGCTCTGTGGGGCACGGTACTGGCGATTGTCTGCTCGGTCCCGCTGGGCATCCTTTGCGCTGAAAACATCACCCCTTGGTGGATTCACCAACCGCTGCGTCGGGTCATGGACTCCTTTCGCTCCATCAATGAAATGGTCTTCGCCATGTTGTTTGTGGTGGCGGTCGGCCTGGGTCCCTTTGCTGGCGTTCTGGCGCTTTGGATCAGTACCACAGGTGTACTGGCCAAGCTGTTCGCCGAAGCCGTGGAAGCGATTGATCCAGGTCCCGTCGAAGGCGTGCGTGCCACCGGTGCCAGCGCCTTGCAGGAAGTGATTTATGGGGTGATCCCGCAGGTCATGCCGCTGTGGATTTCCTACGCGCTGTATCGCTTCGAGTCCAACGTTCGCTCGGCAACAGTCGTGGGCATGGTCGGCGCGGGCGGGATTGGCGTGATCCTCTGGGAAAACATCCGCGCGTTTCAGTTCACCCAGACCTGCGCCGTGTTGCTGGTGATCATCGTGGTGGTCAGTGTCATCGACATCGTGTCCCAACGTTTGCGCAAGCAGTTTATTTAGATGTCGTGGTGGACCGGATTTTGTGCTGTGGATGTTGCTCTCGTAGGACCGGCTTTAGCCGGGAGGGCGTCGGTCGTTTCAAGTAGGTGTGTCGACCCTGGTGGCGCTCTCCCGGCTAAAGCCAGTCCTACAGGGTTACGCGCTGTTTTACGAAATAAGGTGGTTTTGAGCCATGGATATGTCTAGACAACAAGCCGAGCCGCTGTACCTGGAGCTCGCCAACATTCTGCGCGCCGAGCTCGGCAGTTACACCTCAGGGGATTACTTGCCTCCTGAAGTTCAGCTCGCTGCACGTTTTGAAGTCAACCGTCACACCATCCGCCGGGCTATCGATGAATTGGTGCGTGAGGGCAGTGTGTTGCGGCGGCAGGGTAAAGGCACGCAGGTATTGCAGCGTCCGTTGATCTATCCCATGCGAGCTGACAGTGCCTATACCCAGTCGTTGTCAGCGCAGGGCGTTGGCGTTGATGCCACGCTGCTGCAGCGTCAGGAGTGCCCGGCCAGCGCTGAAGACGCTGAACACTTGCAGCTGGATCAATACGCGCCGCTGATCGAGCTGCACACCTTGCGCAAACTCGACGGCCATCCGGTGAGCCTGATTCGCCATCGCTTCTGCGCCACCCGCAGCGAGTTGCTGGCCAGTTACCGACGCGGCTCGCTGCGCCAGTTCCTGGCTGACCGCGACTTGCCGCTGACTCGAACCCTGAGTCTGGTCGGGGCGCGTCTGCCCAGTCGTGAAGAGGCGGATCTGTTGATGATGCCGCGTCATCTGCCAGTGCTCACCGTTCTCACTGTTTCCCGCGACGGCAGCGGCCATCCGGTGGAGTTGTCACGCTCCACCAGTCGCTCTGACCGCTTCCAGTATCAGTTCATCGTTTGATGGAGATGCCTCATATGAACCCTGCTACAGACCCCGCTATTGCCGCACGTCAACGCTGGATCGGTGTACTCGCTCGCGCCGTCGGTGACGAGTTGAGCCGTCACGAATCGGCGTTGCGTGACGCCGAATACCAACTGATTCGCGCCCCGGAAATCGGCATGACGCTGGTGCGTGGCCGCATGGGTGGCACCGGCGCGGCCTTCAATGTCGGTGAAATGAGCGTGACCCGTTGTGTCGTACGCCTGGCTGATGGCCGTACCGGTTACAGCTATCTGGCCGGGCGCGACAAACCCCGCGCCGAATTGGCCGCACTGGCCGATGCCCACCTGCAAGGCCCGCAGCAACAACACTGGCTCAGCGAACTGATCGAGCCGATGGCCCGCGCCCAGCTCAAGCGCCGCGCTGACAAGGATGCCGAAACCGCCGCCAGCAAAGTGGAATTCTTTACCCTTGTCAGAGGAGAAGACTGATGAATGCAGCACTGTTGCAACCGGCATTCGCCGACCCGGTACTCGACGCCCAGCGCAGTTTTCGCGCGGCCCTCAAAGCGCTGGCAGGCCCTGGTGTCATCCACACCTTGCAGGCGGCCCAGCGACCGCCCGCACTTACCGGTCTTGATTCAGCCACCCATGCCTTGTGCCTGGCCTTGCTGGATATCGACACCGCTCTGTGGCTGGCTCCGGCTTTCGATACCCCGGCGATTCGCGCCAATCTGGCTTTTCACTGCGGCTGCCCGATTGTCACTGAGCGCCGCCATGCGCGATTCGCCTTGCTCGACGAGAGCCAGCTACAGGATCTGTCCGGCTTCGACCTGGGTAACGACCGTTACCCGGATCAGTCCTGCACTTTGTTGATCCAGTTGCCCAGTCTGGGCGGCGGTAGCTCCATGAGCTGGCAGGGACCGGGCATTGAAAGCGAAAACAAAGTGGCCTTGCCGTTGAGCGACACGTTCTGGAACCAGCGCGAGCAGCACAACGATTTTCCCCGAGGGCTGGACGTGTTCTTTGTCGCCGACAGCGATCTGCTCGGCCTGCCGCGCAGCACCCGGGTCACACAACTTGCACAGGAGCGTGCCTGATGTACGTCGCCGTAAAGGGTGGCGAACAGGCCATCGATAATGCTCACCGCCTGCTGGCCAAAAAACGCCGGGGCGATACATCCATTGCCGAACTCAGCGTCGAGCAGATCCGTCAGCAATTGCCTTTGGCCGTGGCTCGCGTGATGACCGAAGGCTCGCTGTACGACGAGCAACTGGCTGCGCTGGCCATCAAGCAAGCGGCGGGGGACATGATCGAAGCGATCTTCCTGCTGCGTGCCTACCGCACGACACTGCCGCGTTTCAGCGCCAGCTTGCCGATCAATACGTCGGACATGCAGCTCAATCGTCGTTTGTCGGCCACCTTCAAGGACCTGCCCGGCGGGCAATTGCTTGGCCCGACGTTCGACTACACCCATCGCCTGCTGGACTTCACCTTGCTGGCAGATGGCGAATACCCGGGGCCGCAGGTGCAGGACAACGCCGTTCTTGAGCCTTGCCCGCGTGTCTTGGGGTTATTGGCCAAAGAAGGCTTGATGAAGGACGAAGCCGACGGCAGCGAAGACGTGGCCGACATCACCCGCGAGCCGCTGGAGTACCCGGCCAATCGTGCTCAGCGCTTGCAGGCTCTGGCCCGTGGCGATGAAGGTTTTTTGCTGGCCCTGAGTTACTCCACCCAGCGCGGTTATGGCCGCAATCACCCGTTCGCCGGGGAAATCCGGATTGGCGAAGTCGATGTCTGGATCGAACCTGAAGAGCTGGGTTTCCCGATTGCCATTGGCGCCATCGAAGTGACCGAGTGCGAAATGATCAACCAGTTCGTCGGTTCGGCCACTGAACCGGCGCAATTCACTCGCGGTTACGGTCTGGCGTTCGGCCACGCAGAGCGCAAGGCGATGGCCATGGCGCTGGTAGATCGCTCTCTGCGCGCCGAGGAGTTCAACGAAGAAATCCAGTCTCCGGCGCAGCAGGAAGAGTTTGTCCTGGCCCATTGCGACAACGTCGAGGCTGCCGGTTTCGTTTCGCACTTGAAATTGCCGCACTACGTCGACTTCCAGTCCGAACTGGGGCTGATCCGTAAACTGCGTGCGCCTGCACACAAGGAGCCCAAGCCATGAATGCTTATCAGCAGGCAAAACCCCAGCCCCAGCGCGACGAGGCCTACAACTTCGCGTATCTGGATGAGCAGACCAAACGCATGATCCGCCGTGCGTTGCTCAAGGCGGTGGCCATTCCCGGTTATCAGGTGCCATTTGGCGGCCGTGAAATGCCGCTGCCGTATGGCTGGGGCACGGGGGGCATGCAACTGACGGCAGCGATTCTGGGCGCTGAAGACGTGCTCAAGGTCATCGATCAGGGCGCGGACGACACCACCAACGCTGTGTCGATCCGGCGCTTCTTTGCCCGCACCGCCGGTGTTGAAACTACCGAGCGCACGCCTGAAGCAACCGTCATCCAGACTCGCCACCGGATTCCGGAAACGCCCCTGAGTGCGGATCAGATTCTGGTCTATCAAGTGCCGATTCCCGAACCGCTGCGCTTCATTGAGCCACTGGAAACCGAAACCCGGACCATGCACGCCCTCAATGACTACGGGGTCATGCACGTCAAACTTTACGAAGACATCGCCACGTTCGGGCACATCGCGACCAGCTACGCCTACCCGGTAATGGTCGATGAACGCTACGTAATGGACCCGTCGCCGATCCCCAAATTCGACAACCCAAAACTCGACATGAGCCCGGCGTTGATGCTGTTCGGGGCGGGGCGGGAAAAACGCCTGTACGCCGTGCCGCCGTTCACCCGAGTGGTGAGCCTGGACTTCGAGGATCACCCGTTCGAGATCCAGCGCTGGGAGCACAGCTGCGCCATTTGCGGCAGCGACGAATCCTATCTCGATGAGCTGATTCTTGATGATTCAGGAACCCAGAGCTTCGTCTGTTCCGACACGGATTACTGCGCTCAGCGCGTCAGCCAGCAACAGGAGGCGAGCCAATGATCAGCGCGCAAGCCAGCCACAACATTACGTCACTGCCCGAGAGCACACAGCCGCTGCTTAAGGTTCGTGACCTGACCAAACTGTATGGCCCGGACAAAGGCTGCCAAGGCGTCAATTTCGAGCTGTATCCGGGGGAGGTGCTGGGCATCGTCGGTGAATCCGGTTCCGGTAAATCCACTTTGCTCTCGCTACTCAGTGGCCGCTGCCCGCCAGACCGGGGTGGCATCGATTATCGCGGCAAGGACGGGCAGATGCTTGATCTGTACAGCGCCAGCGAAGCCCAGCGCCGCACCTTGCTGCGCACCGAATGGGGTTTCGTCGAGCAAAGCCCGCGTGATGGTCTGCGCATGGGCGTGTCCGCCGGAGCCAATATCGGCGAGCGCCTGATGGCTCAGGGCGTGCGCAATTATCAGGCGCTGCGGGAAGCCGGCATTGACTGGCTGACTCAGGTGGAGATTGATCCGCTGCGCATCGACGACCTGCCGCGCACGTTCTCCGGCGGCATGCAGCAACGCTTGCAGATCGCTCGCAACCTCGTGTCCAGCCCGAGACTGGTGTTCATGGATGAGCCTACCGGCGGCCTCGACGTCTCGGTGCAGGCGCGCTTGCTGGATTTGCTGCGTGCCTTGGTGCGTGAGCTGGACCTGGCAGTGGTGATCGTCACCCATGACCTGGCCGTCGCCAGACTGCTGGCCGACCGTTTGATCGTGATGCGTCGCTCGCGGGTGGTGGAAACCGGTCTGACCGACCAGATCCTCGATGACCCGCAACATCCTTATTCGCAGTTGCTGGTGTCTTCGGTGCTGCAGCCGTGAATCGCCTTTTGGGGGACGTCTCATGAATACGCTGATCGAGGTCCGCGACCTCTCGAAAACTTTCACATTGCACCAGCAGAACGGTGTCGTGCTCAACGTGCTGCGCGGCATGAATTTCAAAGTACGCGAAGGGGAATGCCTGGTGCTGCATGGCGACTCCGGCGCGGGCAAAAGCACTTTGCTGCGTACGCTATACGCCAACTATTTGCCCGCTGGCGGCAGCATCCGCGTGCAGCATGACGGGGAATGGCTGGAGCTGGTGGGTGCAGAGCCCCGACAAGTGCTGGCGGTAAGGCGCCAGACGTTAGGCTACGTCAGCCAGTTTCTGCGCGTGATCCCGAGGGTTTCCAGTCTGGATGTGGTCATGGAGCCTGCGCTGTCACGGGGCTGGTCAAAAGCCGACGCCAAAGCCCGCGCTGAACAGTTGCTGACCCGCCTGAACATTCCACAACGCCTGTGGCAACTGGCACCGGGGACTTTTTCCGGCGGTGAACAACAGCGCATTAATATCGCCCGCGGCTTCATGGTGCCCTGGCCCGTGCTGCTGCTGGACGAGCCCACCGCATCGCTGGATGACAGCAATCGCCAGGTGGTGCTGGAACTGATGAATGAAGCCAAACATGCCGGTGCCGCGTTGATTGGCATCTTCCATGACCGCACCGCCCGTGAAGCGGTTGCCGATCGCTATCTGGACATGACCCCGGTGGACCTGACCGCCAAGGAGTTGCAGCAATGCTGACCGAACAGATTCTCACCAATGCTCAAGTGGTAACCGCCGATCAGGTGTTCAACGGCACCGTGGTATTGCGCGATGGCGTGATCGTTGAGATGCAAACCGGGCGTAGCCAGGCGCCTCAGGCGCAGGACCTGCAAGGCGATTTCCTGCTGCCTGGCCTTGTCGAACTGCACACCGACAACCTTGAAAAACACCTGTCGCCACGCCCCGGCGTAGATTGGCCTTCGGCGTCGGCCGTGCTCAGCCATGATGCGCAGATCATTGCATCGGGCATCACCACGGTGTTCGACGCGCTGTCTATCGGTGACGTCAATCCCAAGGGCAAGCGCATGCAGCAACTGCCTGCGATGCTTGAAGCGATTGCCCACGCTAACGCGGCAGGCCTGACCCGTGCCGAGCACCGCCTGCACTTGCGTTGTGAAGTCTGCCACCCGGATACCTTGAGCGTGTTCCGCGATCTGGTAGCGCAGCCACTGGTGCAACTGGTGTCAGTGATGGACCATTCGCCGGGTCAGCGCCAGTTCGCGCTTGAGTCCAAGTACCGCGAGTACTACATGGGCAAATATCAACTGACGACCGCGCAAATGGACGAGTTCATCGTTGAGCAGGTGGGCAATTCCCGTGAGTACAGCGATCGTTTTCGTCGCGCTATCGTCGAGGATTGCCTGGCGCGAGGGCTGTCGGTGGCCAGCCATGACGACGCGACACTGGCTCATGTCGAGGAGTCCGCAGGTTACGGCATGAGCATCGCTGAATTCCCCACCACCATGGAGGCTGCGCAGGGTTGTCGGCGTCTGGGCATGAGCGTATTGATGGGTGCACCCAATGTGGTACGCGGTGGATCTCACTCCGGCAACGTGGCAGCCGTCGATCTGGCAAAAGAAGGGCTACTGGATATTCTCTCCAGCGACTATTATCCGGCCAGCCTGTTGCAGGCCGCGTTCACGCTGGCCGGGCAGGGCGATTACTGTACGCTGCCCCAGGCAGTCGCAATGGTCAGTCGGGCTCCGGCCGTTTCAGCCGGGCTGGATGATCGCGGGGAAATCCGGGTCGGGTTGCGAGCCGATCTGGTTCAGGTCCGTGCTGATAAGAGCCGTGGTGATAAGAGCCGTGCTGATAATGTCCGGAATCAAGGTACGCTGCCGGTTATTCAGCAGGTCTGGCGACAAGGCAAGAGGGTGTATTGATGGCAGGCAGGTTGATCTATCTCATCGGGCCGTCCGGTTCGGGCAAGGACAGCCTGCTGGATAGCGCGCGCGATGAACTGACCCGGCGCGGTTGCCGAGTGGTACAGCGCGTCATCACGCGTTCGGCAGAGGCCGTCGGTGAGTCCGCGCAGGCGGTGACCGTCGAGCAGTTTATGGCCATGCAGGCGCAGGGTGAATTCGCTTTGAGCTGGCAGGCCAACGGCTTGCATTACGGCATTCCGAAACAGGTCGATGAGTGGCTGGCCGCTGGGCTGGACGTTCTGGTCAACGGCTCCCGCGCGCATCTGTCTCAGGCCCGTCAGCGCTACCCTGATTTGCTGGCGATCTTGCTGACGGTCAATGACGACACCTTGCGCCAGCGATTGCTGGCCCGAGGCAGGGAATCACTGGCTGACATCGAAGCGAGGCTGCAACGCAATTCCCGTTTCACTGTGGAGTTGCTGGACAGCGATTCAGCGGTATTCCTGCTCGACAACTCGGGAGCGCTGGAGCAGACCACCGAGCGTTTGTTGCAACACATCGCCCGTGAGCACGCATGCGCCTGACTTTGCTGGGCACCGCAGATGCTCGTCAGGTTCCGGTGTATGGCTGTCAGTGCCCGGCGTGTCTGGCAGCCATGGCCGATCATCGCTTGCGGCGTCTACCGTGCAGCGCTTTGATCGAGTGTGGCGATCAACGCTGGCTGATCGACAGCGGGCTGACCGATCTTGCCGAGCGTTTTCCACCCCGTACGCTGAGCGGCATCCTGCAGACCCATTACCATGCTGATCACGCCCAGGGCCTGCTGCATTTGCGTTGGGGGCAGGGACTGATCATTCCGGTACACGGGCCAAAGGATCCGGAAGGCCTGTCCGACCTTTACAAACACCCGGGTATTCTTGATTTCAGCCAGCCGTTCGATGCTTTCGAGACCCGTGAGCTTGGCAGCCTGACCGTCACCGCATTGCCGCTGCTGCACTCCAAACCCACCCTGGGCTATCTGCTGCAAGGCGAGGGCAGGCGCGTTGCTTATCTCACCGACACAGTAGGTTTGCCTGACGCAACGCGCGATTATCTGCAACGTCAACCGCTGGATGTGCTGGTCCTGGATTGTTCAATGCCGCCGCAACCGCAAGCCCCGCGCAACCACAACGATCTGAATCTTGCGCTTGAGATCATCGAGCAACTGCAACCGGGCAAAGCCGTGCTGACCCATATCGGCCATACGCTGGATGCGTGGTTGATGGAGCACGAGGATGAGTTGCCGGAGCAGGTGGTCGTCGCCAGGGACGGTATGCAGGTTTGATCTGCGGTCGAACTTCGTCATACACGACCGTTCAAAAGTGACAGATTGATCACGCGGTCATCGTCATGATGGTTATTTGCAGTGTGCGGAGACTTACCTATGAGCATTCAGCCTTACGCTACAGCGGCCCCGAGTCGCGCCGAAGTTGACGCCTTTGCGGGGGCGACCCTGATCCAGTTCGGGACCGATTGGTGCGGCTTCTGCAAGGCCGCCGAGCCGCTGGTCAATAAGGTGCTTGCGGACTATCCCGACGTACGTCATCTGAAAATCGAAGACGGCAGTGGGCGACCACTGGGCCGCTCATTCAGGGTCAAGCTTTGGCCAACACTGATTTTCATGCGCGATGGTGTTGAACTGAGTCGTCTGGTACGGCCCGGGAATGTCAGTGATATCGAAGAGGCGTTTGAAGTGATGGTGGGCCAGGGCTGACAGGACACAATGCTAATAGAGGACCTGTAGGAGCTCACCGAGGTTACGAGGCCAGCGATGGCGGAGTGTCAGATGAACCGCTATCGATGCCTCGCGTTGCTCGTGAGCTCCTACAGGGGCCATCTCTACCTCGCGGCTCAACAGGCTTCTCTAGCCACCCGTCATATTCATGAACCGCACCACCTGCACTTCATCGTTGACGCTGAAGTTGTGGCTCCACGGCTTCAACTGCATGGCGTCGATGATCGCTTTCTCAAGCTTTTCCGGTTGGCCCGGATTGGCACGCAGCACGGCTTTGAGGTCCGCAGAGTGTTCATTGCCCAGACACAGGAGCAGCCGACCCTCAACGGTCAACCGTACCCGGTTGCAGGTCGCGCAGAAGTTATGGCTGTGGGGGGAGATGAAGCCGACACGAATGTCCGGTGCTTCCGCCAGGCGCCAATAGCGTGAAGGACCTTGAGTGGATTCAGCGGAATTGATCAGCGTATAGCGCTCGGCAATCCGTTCGCGTACCTGATCACTTGAGTAGAAGGACTCGGCGCGGCTGTGATCGCTGATGATGCCCAGCGGCATCTCTTCGATGAAGGAAATATCCAGCTTGCGGTCGATGGCGAAGGCCACCAGATCATTGATCTCATGATCGTTGCGACCTTGCATCACCACGCAGTTGAGCTTGGTGTGCACGAAACCCGCAGCGTTGGCTGCATCGATCCCGGCGATGACCTTGCTCAGGTCACCCGTGCGGGTCATTTCCTTGAAGCGCACCGGGTCAAGGCTGTCCAGACTGATGTTGAGTCGGGAAACTCCGGCGTCGAACAGCGGCTGAGCAAGTTTGTCCAGTTGCGAGCCATTGGTGGTCATGCACAGCTCACGCAAGCCGGGCAGGGCGGCAATCTGCTGACAAAGCCCGACAATTCCGGATCGAACCAGCGGCTCCCCGCCGGTCAGTCGAATCTTGCGTGTGCCAAGGGCGACAAACTGTTCAGCTACCTGATAAATCTCTTCGAGCGACAGAATCTGTTGGCGCGGCAGAAATGTCATTTCCTCGGCCATGCAATACACGCAACGGAAGTCGCAACGGTCTGTCACTGACATCCGCAGGTAATCGACCTTGCGTGCAAAGCTGTCCATCAGGATACGGTCTGACATTTCCACCTTCTCAATACTTTATCCAACAGCCATATAACAGCACTGTGCGTGGCAAGTTTCATATTTTTTGCGAACTGGCCGCCGGTGACGCTACAGGGTTATCGGCCGATGTCAGCGTTTCGCTATAGGACACATAGTAAGCCAGACCCACAAATACTGCGCCACCCACCGCGTTACCTAGAAATACCGCGACGAAGTTGTCCACGAACTGGGTCCAACTCAGGGCGTCGGCGAATATTGCCGCAGGAATCAGAAACATGTTGGCCACGACGTGCTGGAAACCGATGGCCACAAAGGCCATCACTGGAAACCAGATGCCGAGGATCTTGCCTGCAACATCCTTGCTGGCGTAGGACAGCCACACGGCCAGACAAACCAGCCAGTTGCAGCCGATCCCGGAAATGAATGCCTGGGTAAAATCTGCGTTGACTTTGCCGGTAGCGATGGCGATGGTCTTCGCCAGGAACGGACCTTCAGTCAAGCCCAGCAGGTGACCAAAGAAAAACGCGACAAACAGGGCTCCCAGCAAGTTGGCCACTGTCACCAGCAACCAGTTGCGTGCCACCGCCGACAGCTTGATGCGCCCAGCGAACATTGCCATCGGCAGGCTCATCATGTTGCCGGTGAGCAACTCGCCGCCTGCAAGAATCACCAGGATCAGGCCAATGGGGAAAACAGCAGCCCCGAGCAAATTACCGAATGAAGCCCACTGCGCCGGAATCATGGTGCTGACGTGGATATCCAGCAGGAAGCCGAGGGAAATGAATGCCCCGGCCAGAAAGCCCAGAATCAGGACTGAGAGCATGGGCAGGTGGGCTTTCTTCACGCCTGCTTCGACGGTCAGTTCGGCAATCTGTTGCGGGGTATTCACGGACATAATCATGGCTCAAGCAAGGCAACTTTCAGGGTGCGAGCGCGGGGCCCGCGACTGCTGGCAGTCACCGGTCAATATTTGGGGTTCTGGCGTCCTGTCGGGTTGCGCAACATGCGCGTGGGCACGTCGGCGAAGTCCTGTGATTCAGAAGAGTGGTTCGCGGCATGTTCGGCGGCGGGCGGCGCACGGTACAACGCAGTCGCTCGCGGGCGGTCAGGGCAAGCTGGGCTCGTTCACCGAATTAGTAAGCAAGCTACTGAGTCGAAATGCCGCAGTCCAATCGCTTGTTCCGATGAGGTGATCGATAGACTCAATCACTGGTCTACAGGCCCCGTGCAACAAGGGGTTAGCGGCATGGCTCAGTTGAGGGGATCAAGCTTCAACATGAGCTCAACCTGTGCGCCATGACCCTTATCGAGTTGTTTGTTGCTGCGTTGCACGGTCGCGCCGCAGCGTTTGGACAGTGCATCCACAAGGCTCAAGGCCAAGGGCGTGCCTGACGCGGAGAAGGAAGTTAACACCTCATCGCTGAATCCGGGGCCTTGATCACAGATACAGATCCGCGCTGTTTGCGTATCCATTGGCTCTATTTGCAGGTCGATACCACTGCCGTTGCTGTGCTTGATCGCGTTGTCCAGTAGCTCGTTGAGAATCAAACCCATGTTGGACGCTATTTGCAGGGAAACGTAAACCGGCCGGGTTTGAAGACTGAGCGCGATAGGCCTGCTGTACTGGGTGTCGATAACGCCCCGCGCCAAGTCAGGCAGCAGTTGTGCGAGATCGACCTGATTCTGGCTATTGCGGTGCAATTGCTCCTGGACGGCGCCAATCCCTACCACTCGTGATATGGCCGACTGCATCAGGTTTTTTGCTTCGTCACCCTTGGCGCGCAGGCTGGAAAGTTGCAACAGGCTGATGATCAACTGAAGGTTGTTCTTGACCCGATGATTGAGCTCGGCAAGCAGCGCCTGCTGATTTTCCGCCATTTCCCGTTGTTCAGTGATATCGACGCAGCTGCCGAAATATCCCGCGAACTCTCCGTCGCGGTAAAACGGTGCGCCGCTGTCCAGCATCCAGCGGTATTGCCCGTCATGACGCCTGACCCGGTAGGGCGTTTTGAAAGGTGCGCGCTCGTCGAATGCCTTGTCATACGCATCGACACAGGCGTCCAGGTCTTCGGGATGAATATCGTCCTTCCAGCCATAACCGCAGAGTTGCTGCTGGCTCTTGCCGGTAAAGTCTGTCCAGGGCTTATTGAACCAGTCGCAGTGTTTGTCGCTTCTGGCTCGCCAGATCATCACCGGTGCGTGGTCAGCCAGCTCCCGGAATTCCCGCTCACCGAGTGCTGCCGGGTGGCTCGTCTCCTCAGGCTCGGATTTCATTGATGCTGACCGTTGGCAATCGTGACCGGGCAGGCTGGAATATCTCCAGTGCGTTATGAGCAGGGAGCGTGGCGAGGGGCCGACCATCCAGCAACGCTTGAGCAACTTTCGCGCACAGGCTCAGGTCATGCGGCGCATAGGGTTTGCGCAACAAGCCCAACGCTGCATCGGCGTTGGCCCGGGCAGTGAGGATTTGCCCGCTGATGAACATCGAACTGACGCCATGCTCTTCCATAAGACTGCGGGCCAGCGCGATGCCCTCGTCATGACCACCGAGATTGATATCGACGAAAGCGATGTCTGCCCTCTGTTCACGGGCGAGTTTCAGCGCGTGAGACACGTCGTATGCAGGGCCGATTACTTCATGCTCTGCACCTAGCGTGGCGGCGGCAATCATTGCCAGGACCGGATCATCTTCTATTAGAAGGATGCGCATTCTTTATTCCTGCCTTTCAAACGGGAGACGCAAACGTTGGCGTGGGAGTGGCCAGTTACGTCGCGAGGCAAAAAGCGTCTACTCATGCAAATGCACGTCGTTGCAAGATTGGGCTGCCCCTTGACTGAATGGTTCATAAATGGTTTTAAAAACATTCAAACGAGTGTAAGTCTCTGTTATTCCTCTCGGATGCTTCGCTCATAACGCTCCAAAAGCGGTTGAATGCTGACACCGTGGAGCAGAATACTAAGTGCCACTACTGACAGCGTGAGGCTGATGCTGATACTTGCTACATCGTCCGGTAGCCCGTGGCCCAAGGCAAAGCACAGGTAGAACAGGCTGCCGATACCGCGTATGCCAAACCAGCCAACCAGAGCTTTCTGACGTTTGTTGAGCAATCGCTTGCTGACCAGAAGCCATACCGCAATGGGCCTGATGAAGCAGAACAGCACCAGGCCCAGGCCCACAGCGCGCCAATCCCAGTAGATCGCCAGCGATGCGCCGAGCAGGGTGATCAGAAGCACTTCCATTGAGCGCTCCACCAGGCTTGAGAACGCCAGCATGTCGCCCATCATCACGCCCGCAGCGAGTTGCGATTCACTGAGGTCGCCTTTCTCGGCAACCGTAGTGCGTTCAATGCTGCCGCTCATGTGACCTATCACCGGTTGCGCCAGATGTTCGGCGGGCACCTCGGACCGGGTTGTCTGTGCTTCTGCCTGACGCAAGCCAAGCCCTGCAGCGAACACTGACAGAAAGCCAAACGCGCCCAGACCGTCGGCGACTACGTAAGCGATGGCGATGAGAGCCAGGGCCAGAAAGTCGTTAGGCGAGGTGTCACTGTCAGCGTTTTTGATGCGCAGATAAATCATCAAATGCCCGATCCCACGGCCCAGGCCGTAGCCGACCAACAGTCCAACAGGCACACCCCACAGCAGGTTTTTTATGGCCCAGTGCTGGATCCAGTCAGTGTCACCGCTGGCGTGAGTCAGAAACATCAGGGCGAAGATCACGAATGGAAAGGCCGTGCCGTCGTTCAGCCCCGCCTCACCTGACAAGCCAAAGCGCAGCCGGTCGGAATCCTGAGCATTATTGACCTGCACCAGCGAAGCGAGAACCGGATCGGTGGGCGAGAGCATGGCGCCCAGCAAGATCGAAACGCCCCAGGACAGGCCGAACAGGTAGTGGGCCGCCAGGGCGGTGCCAGCAATGGTCGCCAGCATCACCGGTCCAGACAGCCAGTAAGCGGAGTGCCAGGCCTTGCTGTTCAGCGGCAGACGCAGTTTGATCCCGGTGCTGAACAACGAGAACAGCACGGCGGCTTCGGTCAGACGTTCCAGCCAGCTCGCCGCGTCGCGGAAGTCCAGATCCAGCATGCCCAACCCGGCAGGGCCAATGGCAAAGCCGAATGCCAGACACACAGCCGACGTCGTGACGGGCAGCCAGCGCAAATAAGAAGAAGTCAGCGCGAGCATCATCAGCAACGCGCCAAGTACGGTCATGCAAAGAATGAAACTCATCCGGCCTGTTTTCTCACAACTGAACCCCGTCAATGCGGAGCGATAGAGTTGTGACTGTTCAGGTTCGGGATAGTTGAAACATTTTGTATCAGAGCATCAAGGGGGGGGCTTCTATAGTCACAAAGTATCTGACTTTTTTCAGCCCCCTTCACGGGCAAGCCTCGCTCCAACAGAAATCGCTTAACGCTGTTGGAGCGAGGCTTGCCCGCGAAGAACGATGACACGGTTATCGGTAGTCCAAGGCTGGTACCGAGGTTTATCTACCGCTCCACTGTCCTGTTCCAGCGCGCATTCCACTCTGGGCGCGTCTGGTTGACCTGATCCCAATCAATGGTCACTGCCGTTTCCAGATACTTGTTCATCGCCTCGACCTGAGCTTTGGTCTTCTCGGTCGTCGGGGTTTTCGGGTTTGACGGGATCTGATCACCAAACTCCAACGCGGGTGCCTGAGCTTCTGGCGTCAACAGATAGGCCGCAAGCTTCTGCGCCAGTTCTGGCTGGTCGTTTTTCGCGATGGCGCACTCGGCGACGTTCAGTACCACACCACCTTCCTTCGGAGGCGCGTACTCGACAGGTACGCCCTTGATCTTCAGCGCAGTCACCTGCGTGGGTGTGAGCGGGAACAGCGCGGCTTCGCCGGTTTGCACCATCTCGGAAATCTTCGCCGAGCTGGCGATATATTCCAGGACGTTCGGGCCCACGGTTTTCGGCCAGGCCTTGAAGCCCGGCTCCACGTCAGTTTCGCTGCCGCCCTGAATGCGGTTGAACATCAGGAAACCATGCAGGCCGAATGTGGAGGAGGCCATGGACTGAAATACCACTTTTTCCTTGAACTTCTTGTCCGCCAGATCCATCCATGAGGTTGGCGCGGCCCAGCCGTTCTCCTTGAACATTTTCGTGTTGTAAGCCAACCCGGTGACGCCGAGGCTTACGGCAGCACCTTCATCCTTGATCTTCGCCTTGGCCGGCAGGTCAGCCAGGGAAGGGCTCGGCTGTAGCTTGTCGCACAGACCCATGGAGATCGCCCGGTACATGATGCCGTCATCAAGGAACATCACGTGCATCTGCGGGTTGTCTTTACTGGCCTGAACCTTGGCGAGAATGTCCGACGAGGTTCCCGGTACGATCACCACTTTGACGTTGTTGGCTTTCTCGAAAGCAGGCAACACCTGATCGGCATAGAGGCGTTCCATGGTGCCGCCGTTCATGCCCAGATAAAGGGTCGTTGCGGCGTGGGCCGGGGAAGCGGCCAGCAATGCCGCCAAGGGCAGGCTCGACAAGCCGGTAAATGCGATACGTTTTACGTTCTTCATTGCAGCGACCTTCCTCTGTGCAAAGTAATGAAATCAATGGCTAACGGTTTTACAGGGTTGGGCAGTGTGTTGAAAACGGCGGACGGAAAAAGCGTCCAGGGAAATCGTTGACTGGCCAGCGCATACGTATTCGGCGAGAGCCTCACCTGCAGCGGGTCCAATCTGGAAACCAGAACCTGCAAAGCCGAAGCCATGCAGCAGGCCTGGTTGCAGAATGCTGGGGCCTAGCACCGGCTCGCGATCCGGAAGATAACCTTCGGTGCCGCTCCAGGTGCGAATCGCCTGAGCACCGGCCAGCGGCGGGTAAAGCTCGACCGCGTTGCGCAGAATTTCCAGTACAGCCGCTTGCCCAGGCCTGGCGCGGGCCGGGTCCAGCGCAAAACCCTGTCCGCCACCCAGCACGCAGTTGCCTCTGGCGACCTGCCTGGCATAGATGCCACCCCCCTCGACGCCGGTGCTGACGTCCATGAACATCGGCAGCGGCTCAGTCACCAACATGGCCGGATGGCCCGATACCATCGGCACCGGTTCGCCAAATTGTGCAGCCAGATCGCTGGCCCAGGCTCCCGCGCAGTTGAGCAACCAAGGCGCGCGCAGATTAAGACCGCTGGCCGTGTGGACCACAAATGCCTGGCCGTCGTGACCGACTTCAACCACCTTGGCCTGTTCGAAAATCTGCGCGCCAGCCCGCCTGGCTGCCTGGGCGAAAGCCGGGGACACCAGTCTCGGGTTGGCGTGGCCATCGTCGGCGCACAGGGAAGCGCCTACCGCGACATCGCCTGCCCAAGGAAAGCGCGCCCGTAACTGCTCGCGATCCAGCAGTTGCAGCTCCAGTCCGAAACCGCGACTGGCTTCGGCGTAAGCGCGCAAGGCATTCATGTCTGTTTCGCTGCGGGCCAGTTTCAGGTGCCCGGAGCGCTGATATTCGCCATCAATGCCAATCAGTTCGCGCAAACCGCTCCAGATGTCGTGGGCGCGTTGCGACAAGGGTAGTTGGCTCAACGGCCGACCCTGACGGCGCACGCCGCCGTAGTTGACGCCGCTGGAATGCGAGCCGCAAAAGTCCCGTTCAAGCAAGGTCACGCGCTTGCCTTTCATAGCCAGAAACAGGGCGGCTGAGGCGCCGACGATTCCACCGCCAATGATCAGCGCATCGCTTTCAATCACCGCGCTCATGACTGCGCCTCCACGCCAAAGGGCAACGGTTTGATCGGTGCCTGGCCGCGCAGCCGACCAATGCCTTGCAGGTCACGACCGCTGCAGTGGGCGACGATTTCCGTGGCTGCCAGTCCGCACATCCGGCCCTGGCAACGTCCCATGCCGACCCGGCACATGGCCTTGACCCGATTGATTTCCCAATGGCCTTCGTCGACCACGGTACGGACATCACCGGCGCTGACTTCCTCGCAGCGGCAGATAATGGTTTCGTCCGGAACCTTCGCGGCCCAATCAATGGGAAAGGGGAAAGCGGTTTCCAGTCCGTGACGAAAGCGCTGGATGCTCTCCAGTCTGCTTTTCAGCTGTTCGCTACGAGCGATATCAATGTTCTGCCCGGTATCGGCAAGCAAGGCCAGCGCCGCCAGTTCCCCGGCCATTTCCGCTGCATCCGCGCCCATGATTCCTGCTCCGTCACCCGCCAGATAAACCCCTGCAATGCTGCTGCGTCCTGCGTCATCACGCGCGGGCAGCCAGGCGCGATTAAGGGCGCTCCACTGAAAATCGCAGCCGAGCAGGTCGGCCAGTTGCGTCTCACTGCGTAGTGCATGAGCGAACGCCACTGCGTCGCAATCCAGCGTTTCTACACGGTTGCTGCCTTGCCACTGCACGGTATTGACGCGTTTATGACCGTCGATACGTTGCAAGGTCGCGCCTTGATGGACAGCGATACCATGAGCGGTCAGCCAGGCGCGGTAGTACAAACCTTTGGCCAGCGTCAGCGGTTGGCCGAGCAGCGCGGGCAGGGCGCGGCACTGGGCGGAAAAGGGCGCGCTGTCGAGCACTGCAACCACGTTCGCACCGGCTTTGGCATATTGATACGCAACCAGGTAAAGCAGCGGACCACTGCCAGCAAACACCACTCTTTCGCCGATGGCACAGCCTTGGTATTTCAGGGCAATCTGCGCCGCACCCAGGCTGTAGACACCCGGCAACGTCCAGCCAGGTACCGGCAGAATGCGGTCGGTGGCGCCGGTTGCGATGATCAGATGGCTGTAGTCGATGCTCCCGGCACGGTTCTCCTGCAGGGTGTCGAGTCGCCGATCTTCGGCATTCCAGACCAGCGTTTGCGGACGATAGTCGATATGCGATGCCAGTTCGTCGAGGGTCTGATGCACGGCGATAGCCTTGCCCGCTTCAAAGCCATACAGCGCTTTTGGATCGCGACGGAAGTTCTCGGGCTGACGGCGATAAATCTGTCCGCCGCCCCGCAGGCCCTCGTCCAGCAGACAGGCTTTCACTCCGTGGGCATGCAAGGTTTGCGCAGCGCGAATGCCCGCAGGACCCGCGCCGACGATCACCACCGATTGCACGGTATTCGTATTCATAGCTGCCGTCCCGGATCGCGGCTGACGATTTGCCCACTTTCGAGCAATGTCGAACAGGCGCGTACCCGGCGACCATCGCCCAGGCGCACCCAGCAATCCTGGCACGCGCCCATCATGCAAAACCCGGCGCGGGGTTCGGCGCTGAAATCGCTGCCGCGCAAGTGTTCGCTGCTGGTCAGTACCGCCGTGAGCAACGTGTCACCCTGCAAGCCGCTGGCAGGCTGGCCGTCGAGGGTGAAGGCCAGCGCCGGACGGTCTTGTTCGACCAAACGTTTGAGCAATGCCATGAGGTTCGTGCTCCCGGCCTCGGATTAATGTTTGCCAACCAGCACTCGATCCAGGCCATAAACCCGGTCGAGGATGATCATGGTGGCGGCGGTCAGCGCGATAACCAGCGCGGAAACGGCGGCCATCATCGGGTCGATGGACTCTGTGGCGTAGACGTACATGCGCACCGGCAGGGTCTGGGTCGAAGGTGAGGTGACGAAGATCGACAGCGTTACTTCGTCGAAGCTGTTGATGAACGCCAGCAGCCAGCCACCGGCCACGCCGGGCAGAATCATCGGCAAAGTGATTTTGCGGAACAGCGTGAAGCGGCTGGCGCCCAGTGATTCAGCGGCCTGTTCGGCGCTGCGATCGATGCCGATGGCCGCTGCAATTACCAGCCGCAGCACATACGGCGTGATGATCACCACGTGGGCCAGGGTCAGCCAGAAGAAGCTGCCGTTGACGCCCATCAGCGCGAACAAACGCAGCATCGCCACGCCAAGGACGAGATGGGGAATGATGATCGGCGAGAGGAACAATCCATTGAGGAAGTTGCGCCCCGGAAACTGGTGACGGGTGATGGCCAGCGCTGCCGGTACGGCAATAATCGTCGCCAGTGTGGCGGCGACAAAGGCCAGAATCAGGCTGTTGTAGAACGAGTCGATGAAGTCGGCACGCTCGAAGATCGCCCGGAACCAGCGCAGGGAAAAGCCTGAGGTCGGCAGGCTGAGGGTATTCTCTGGCGTAAAGGCCACCAGGCAGACCACCACCAGCGGCGCGAGCATGAACACCACCACCAGGGCATGAAACGACAGGGCCAAAGGACCGTTTTTAGACATGGCTCATTCCCCCAGGGTTTTCTTGTAGCGGCCTTCGACCATGCGGTTCCAGGACAGCATGACCAGCAGGTTGACCAGCAGCAGCGCCACCGCAATGGTTGCGCCCATGGGCCAGTTCAGTTCCGAGAGGTATTGGTCGTAGACGACTGTGGCGACCATCTTCAGACGGCGTCCGCCAAGCAGGCCGGGGATTGCAAAAGAGCTGGCCGACAGGCCGAAGACGATCAGCGTGCCGGACAACACGCCGGGCATGACCTGAGGCAGCACTACCAGACGCATCACCTTGGCCTGACTGGCGCCGAGGGACAGGGCGGCCTGCTCAGCCGCCGGGTCAAGCTTCTGCAAGGAGGTCCAGATCGGAATGATCATGAACGGCAGCATCACATGGACCAGCGCAATGATTACGGCGAACGGGGTGTAGAGCATCTTGATCGGTTGGCCGCCCAGCGCTTGTATGCCCTGATTGATCAGGCCGTCGGCACCCAGCAGCAGGCTCCAGCCGAAGGCACGCACCACCACGGAAATCAGCAGCGGCGTGAGAATCAGAATCAGAAAAATCGAACGCCAGGGCGTGCCCATGCGACTCAGGATATAGGCCTCGGGCACGCCGATCACCACGCAGAGCAAGGTGACCAGCGCACTGATCCAGAAGGTGCGCAGGAAGATTTCGTAGAAGTACGAATCGGTCAGCACCTCGCCATAGTTGGCCAGGGTGTAAGAGTCGCTTTTGACCCCGACTTCATAGTCGAACACGTTGAACGACAGGATCAGGGTCAGTGCCAGTGGGACCAGCAGCAGGCAGGTAAACATCACCAGTGCCGGTGCCGACAGTAAGTAGCCGCGGCCGCCGCGGCGCATATCGCTCAGCAGACTCATGGGTGCACCTCGTCGGCATCCAGTACGCGCAGCAGACCGGCTGGCCAGTCCATGCCCACTGCGGTGCCTTCTTCCATGGGCGCTTCGCCGTCGTTGCGACGGACCACGGTCAACTCGCCGATGGCGGTTTCAATGCGGTACAGCCATTGGCTGCCGAGGAAGTAGCGGGTGATGACCTTGCCTTGCAGGCGCCCTGTGCCAGCGGCCACCAGATCAATCTTTTCCGGGCGCAGGCTCAGGGTCAGCGTGCCGTCGCCAGGGACTTGGCGTACCTGCGCAGCGCCTTCGCTGTCCAGATCACCGGGCAGCATATTGGCCTTGCCAACGAAGCCGGAGATGAACCGGGTGCGTGGGTGTTCATACAGTTTGTACGGTTCGTCGATCTGGGTGATGCGCCCGGCCTGCATGACCACTACGCGGTCGCTGATGGACAGTGCTTCAGCCTGATCGTGAGTCACCATCAGCGTGGTAATACCCACTTCGCGCTGAATGCGGCGAATCTCGAACTGCATCTCTTCGCGCAAATTGGCGTCGAGGTTGGATAGCGGTTCGTCGAGCAGCAGTACCGGCGGCTCAATCACCAGCGCTCGCGCCAATGCAACCCGTTGCCGCTGACCGCCAGACAGCTCGCGCGGGTAGCGCTGGGCGTGCTGGCTCAGGCGGACCAGTTCCAGCACGGTTGCCACGCGGCGCTGAATATCTGCGGCGGGCACTTTGCGCATCCGCAGGCCAAAGGCGACGTTGTCGGCAACGCTCATGTGGGGGAAGAGGGCGTAACTCTGAAACACCACCCCCAGGCCGCGGCTGCTGGGTTTGGCGTGAGTGATGTCACGGCCATCAAGAATGATGCGACCGTCGCTGACGTCAACGAAGCCGGCGATCATTTGCAGGGTAGTGGTCTTGCCGCAGCCCGACGGGCCCAGCAGAGAAACGAATTCGCCTTTCTCCACCGCCAGATTCGTGGCGACCACGGCGTCGATGCTGCCGTAGCGTTTGGAGAGACCTTCAAGCTGCAAAAAAGCCATAGCTGCGTTCCACCTTTTCATCACGCACAGCGTTGCGGTGCGTTTTTGTTATGGGCAGATGCGAAATGAAAGCTTTGCAGTTGCTGTGGACGTTGGTGCTCGATCTGGGTCGGCTACCAGGTTTTGTTCAAATCGCCCTGTGGACTGAGATTAAGACGAAGACTAGGATGGGTGAAAGGGTGAATTTCACTGGATGGTATATTTCTTTCAGTTCTTTCGTTCAATGAATTAGTTATTGATAAGTGATCATATGAATTCCACTGAGCGGAATGAAAATTCAAAGGATGCCGGTGTGGGTGCGGTCTCGCGGTTGTTCGCGGTGCTGCGCTGCCTGGGTGATTGCTCCGAAGAGGGTGAGCGCGTTACTCAACTCGCTCAGCAAGTGGGTCTCTCGCAACCCACGACGCATCGTCTGCTGCGCAGCCTGATGGATGAAGGCATGGTCGAGCAGGATCAGCGCAGTAAACGCTATCGCCTGAGCATCGAGTTCTTCGCTTTGGCCGCAAAGGCAGGCAAGACCAGCAACCTGCGTGACGTGGTGAGGCCGAGCATGCTGCGGCTTTCTGCCTCTTTGGGGGATTCATTGTTCCTGCTGGCGCGCAGTGGCTTCGATGCAGTCTGCCTGGATCGCAGTGAAGGCCCATACCCGATTCGCACCTTCACCGGCGACATCGGTGGTCGTGTCGCATTGGGCGTGGGGCAAGGCAGCCTGGCGATACTCGCGTATTTGCCGGAAGAAGAGCGCGACACGGTCATCCGCTACAACCTGCCACGTCTGAAGGATTTCCACCTGTACGACGAAGTGTTCCTGCGCTCTGAAGTCGAGAATGTCCGCCGCCTCGGCTACGCCGCCCGCAATACCGGCGCGCTGCCTGGCATGGCCGGTCTCGCAGTCCCCATCTTCGACCGCGAAGGCCGCTCGGTTGCCGCCCTTAGCGTCGCCACCATCAGCGACCGCCTCGGGCCGGACCGGTTATTGACGGTGGTGGAATTGCTCAAGCGTGAAGCAGCGATTATCAGCGCCAGGATCAACCCGTTTGACCCGACGTTGCGGCGGCCGAGTCAGGTGTTTGGGCAGGTGGATTAATAAGCTCGCTGGAATAGGTTCTCTGTGGGGTAGCGCCCGTCTTAGACACCGCGCTGTCGCGCAGCAAACGGGGACTTTCAGGAGCGCGCTAGCCCGCGATGGGATCTGGTCAGGATGCGCATTTTCCGCTGACGCACCGCATCGCGGGCAAGCGCGCTCATCAAACATAAAATAACTACCTGATACCCCAACAGATCCGTGTTTGCTGCGCGACAGCGCGGAGTCTGGACGACGGGGAATGTCCTACAGAACAAGATTTAAATTCATGCAGTTATTTTATGGTTGATGAGGGCTGCCTTTGGCTGCAATCCGGTCCTGAAGTCCCGCTGTTCGCTCTGTCATTGCAAGCTCCGAATCAGCCGCTCTCAAGAACCCACCACCCAAGCCGATGCGCATACAAGTGCATTACGGGCTCTCGTGCATCTGACATTTGTACAAGCAAGTCAATACTTCCGGTCTACTCGCCGCTGCTACTTATTGCACTGGCCTGATCTTCGCAGCGGCTTGTAATACCTCGCCCGCACCGGCACCATTCACCGCAATCGGCCGCCAGGCTTTGGCATCACGATAAACAATGGTAGGGCATGAGCAGCGATTTTAAGGATGAATGGCCAGATAACAGCGGACCGCTTGAGTTCCCGGCAAGGGATGCGGCTGAGCGGCTACAACTCGCCCTGGATGCCGATGCGATCATCGGCACCTGGGTCTGGCATGTGCAGGATAACCATGTCATCGGTGACGAGCGTTATGCCGCAACGTTTGGCCTGACTGCACAGGAGGCCGTGGAAGGCCTGCCTCTGGAGAGGGTGACGGCCTCAATCCACCCGGATGACAGGGCGCGCGTCGAAAGCGAAATCGGTCAGACCTTGCTGCGCGGCGGTGTCTTCAGATCTGAGTACCGTGTATTGCACCGCGATGGTACTTATCGCTGGCTTGAGGCTAAAGGCCGCGTCGAGTTCGACGAGGAACGCCAGCCGACCCGTTTTCTGGGTGTGCTCATGGACATCGAGCTGCGCCGCGAGGCTGAAGTCGAGCGCGACCGGATCACGACGCTGTTACGCACCTTCACAGCAGCAGTTCCAGGCGTGGTCTACGCCAAGGACCGCCAGGGGCGCATGCTGGTTGCCAACCGTGGCACCACCGAGCTGATCGGCAAACCTCCCGAGTTTTATATCGGCAAGACCGACTTTGAATACCTTGAGGACAAGGATCAGGCACGCGTGATCATGGCCACTGATGAGCGGATCATGAGCGCTGGGGTGTCTGAACAGGTGGAGGAACAGGTCAGCCTGGCTGACGGCTCCGCAGCGACCTGGCTGTCGATCAAGTCACCGTTGTTCAGCGAAACGGGTGAAGTCATCGGTCTGATTGGCTCGTCCATTGATGTGACGGCCAGGAAACGGGCCGAAGCGGCGGTGCAGGAGCTCAACCAGACGCTGGAACAGCGCATTCGTGAAGCCATCAGCGAGCGTGAAGTGGTTGAGGAAGCGCTGCGTCAGTCGCAGAAGATGGAAGCGGTCGGGCAGCTTACCGGCGGTATTGCCCACGACTTCAATAATTTGCTGGCGGGTATTTCCGGAAGTCTGGAATTGATGCAGATGCGTTTGGGTCAGGGCCGGGTGGCGGATGTTGATCGTTATCTGGTGGTCGCTCAAGGCGCGGTGCAACGAGCGGCAGCGCTGACTCACCGGCTGCTGGCGTTCTCGCGCCGCCAGACACTCGCGCCTATTCCCACCAACGTCAATGCCTTGATCATGGACATGGAGGAGCTGATCCGGCGTACTGTCGGGCCTTCGGTTGATATTCAGGTTCGGGCCGACGCAGATTTGTGGGCTGCATTGATCGATCCGGCGCAGCTGGAAAACTCGCTGCTCAACCTGTGTATCAATGCGCGTGACGCCATGCCCCACGGCGGCAGCATTCTGATCGAGACACGCAATGAGTGTCTGGACGACAGTCACGATCTCGACCCTGAGGTGCTGCCGGGGGATTACCTGAGTATCCGCGTCACTGACAGCGGCTGCGGCATGAGTGCCGAAGTCGCGGCCAAAGCCTTCGAGCCATTCTTCACCACCAAACCGGTCGGCGAGGGCACAGGCCTTGGACTGTCGATGATCTATGGCTTTGCCCGCCAGTCAGGCGGCCAGATCAGGATTCGTTCGGAGGTTGATCTGGGCACGACGGTTTGCCTGCAGTTGCCACGTCACGAGCGTGAGCTGGAGCTTCCGGAACTTGCGGTGCCGGTCAGTCGTGCAGCTTTGACGGGGCAGGGTGAGGCGGTTCTGGTTGTGGATGACGAGTCATCGGTGCGGATGTTGGTCACCGAGGTGCTGAGCAGTCTCGGCTACGTGGCCATTGAGGCCGCCGACAGCCAGGCGGGTTTGCGTATTCTGCAATCGGACGTGCGAATCGATCTGCTGGTAACGGATGTCGGGTTGCCCGGTGGAATCAACGGGCGGCAGATGGCCGATGCGGGTCGGCAATGTCGACCGGGTCTGCCGGTACTGTTCATCACCGGTTATGCAGAAACCGCAGTGCTCGATAAATGCCACCTTGAGCCGCTGACCGAAGTGCTGACCAAACCCTTCGCGCTGGAAGCGCTGGCTTCCCGGATCAAGGACTTGATCAAGGCCGTTTGACGATCCGTTGATGGGGTAGGGTTGAGTGTTCGAGATTTCCAGCTATGCCGGGTTGTTCCTCGCTGCGTTCGGTGCGGCGACACTATTGCCGATGCAGTCTGAAGCGGTGCTGGTGGGCATGCTGCTGTCCGGGCATTACACCGTCGCAACATTGCTGCTGGTTGCGACGCTGGGCAACGTGCTCGGCTCATTGCTGAACTGGGTACTGGGTCGTTCGGTGGAGCGTTTTCGCCATAAACGCTGGTTCCCTGTCAGCGAAGCCAAACTCGAGAAAGCCCAGCGGTTCTATCTGCGTTACGGACGTTGGTCGTTGCTATTGAGCTGGGTACCCATCATTGGCGACCCGCTGACGATGGTGGCTGGCGTGATGCGCGAACCGCTGTGGAGTTTTCTGCTGATCGTCACGTTTGCCAAAGGCGTGCGGTATTTGCTGCTGACGGCCGCGACCCTGGGCTGGACGTGAATTAACGACGCGCTATGCTGAGTGATATCAATGCGCCATACTGTGCGCCTGATCATTCCATTCGCGCTGACCAGCGCAGAGAGCCGTCTATGAAGTTGCTTGCCGTCGTAATCGTCGCATTCCTGTCCATGGTTTCAGTCACTGCCCTGGCCCATAGCGGTGGCACTGACTCCAAGGGTTGCCATCGCAACCACAAGACTGGCGATTATCACTGTCACTGAAAACCACAGCGATCCAAGGAGCGCACGAGCACCGCGAGGCGGCGATAGCGGTTTTTCTGACACACCGTCATTGCTGGCCTCGTAACCTCGGCGATCTCTTACAGGGGCTTGAGCTGAGTCATAAACCCATCACTGGGCACCAAACACGCCCGTCCAGTAGATCCCCGCATCGCTCTTGGGATCCACCGCGTAGGCCGCGCCCAGTTCGCTGAACGCCGGATTCATCAGGTTGGCGCAGTGACCGGGGCTTGCCAGCCAGCCCTCCACGACCTTGGCGACACTGCCTTGTCCGGCGGCGATGTTCTCACCAATCTGCCGACCTGAGTAACCCGCCAGTTCTGCCCGATCACCTGGCATGCGACCGTCGCGGTCCATGTGGTCGAAGAAATTGTTGTTGGCCATGCCCCGGCTATGATTTTCCGCCGCCGAGGCCAGTGCCGGGTTCCAGGTCAGCGGCTTGGCAGCAGCCACGGCCTGAGCGCCGCATTGGCGAGATTGTGCTCGCGCAGTGTTGATCAGCGCCAACAGCTTTTGACCTTCAGCCTGCCAGTCTCCGAGACGCGCGGTCAGTAAGGGCCGGGCCAGCACGATGCGCCAGTCGCGTCCTTCGCGGCTCACACCGATATCGACAAACTGTGGGTCGAGCACGACGCGGCAGAAGCTTTCCTGGATGGTGTTCATGGCCGACTGTGCATCCCGAGGGCCAGACAGGCTGATCGCCTGCACATTGACCATCGGATAAGTGGCGCGGGCCATGGCTTCCTGTAGATCTACCGGGCTGGTAGCTGAAAGTACCAGCCGAGTGTCTACGTTGAGTGGAGGCAACTCTTGTGAAACCTGATCGCCGCAACGCTGTGACTGGTTGCGGAAATTGTTGATGGAGTCGACCAGTTGAGACTCTTCCGATGCCACCGCGGTGGCGGTAAATACCAATCCCAGTGACAAGGTGGCAAAACGCAAAAAAGATAAAGTAACGCGCATTAATGTCTCCTTGAACTGACCGCGCCCATGATGCGCGATTTTGCGCTGTGCTGCGAAATGCCATTTATCGAAGCAATATTGAGGCTCAAGAGCGCTGTCAGTTCAGTACCGCAGGTCTTCGAGGGTCAGAAATTGGCTTTAAGAGCGTCCAGCCCGCCTTGATAGACCTCAAGAAACAGTGCTTCAGCCTCTGCGTCGGAGATACCGTCAGGGGTGAAGCTGCCTGACCAGGTAATCAATGCCTCCTGATCGCCTGCTGCTGCGACCACGACGGTGGCGAGATAGTTGGTCACCGGGAACGGGCCTTTCACGATCGAATAGCTGTAGGTACGGTTGGCTTCGTCGAAAGTCTGCAGCTTCTCGACAATGACTGCGCCGTCGGCTGTGGTCAGCGTCCGGACACGTCCGCCTTCAGAGGCTTCGCTGCTGGCAATGAACGGCAGCCAGTCCGGCAGGGACAGGAAACCACCTACCAATTGCCATACTTTGTCGGCGGATACGGGTACACGAATGTTTGCAGAGGCCGTTGCCATGGGATTTGCTCCTGAGGGAATGAGGGGATAGTAAACGCAATTGCGTTGCGACTGACACCGTGGCGGCTATCTCGCTGTGGATCTTCATGTAAGCCATCCGGTTCCATGTCCCTGACCGTCTAGCGTGCATTGGAGCTGCAGCTTATCCTTGCGCAAAAGTCCCAGAGCTATTGCCCATGCCGTTTTCCCTCATCATCAACGGTTCCCCGGCCGTAACCGAACCGGCCGATGCACTTGAGAAACTAGTTCCCTGGTGGAGCTTCACCAAGACCGTCCTGGCCGCAACAGCGCTGACGCTGGTTCGTGATGGTCTTGTGGGGCTTGACGATCGGGTTGCTGAGGGCCCTTTTACCCTCCGGCAATTATTGCGTCATCAAGCGGGTCTCGCAGATTACAGCGAATTGCCGGAATACCATGCTGCGGTGGCCAGCGGTTCGCTTCCCTGGCCTGCGGATGAAATGCTGCTGCGCCTGGACGCCACCCGATTGCGCTACACGCCCGGCGAAGGCTGGCGCTATTCGAATGTTGGCTATCTGTTTGTAACCCGGTTGATCGAGCGATTGACGGGGCTTTCACTTGAAGAGGCACTCGTTCAGCGCGTGCTGTCTCCATTGGGGATTACGCGGGCGCGTTTGGCAAACGCCGGGGAAGACATGCAGGTTGCGTGTCAGGGCATCGCCCCTGGCTACGACCCCGGCTGGGTTTATCACCGTTTATTGATCGGGCCATTGGCAGAAGCGGCGCTGCTTCTGGATCGCTTGCTGTCGGGCAACCTGCTGCCGCACGGGCTACTGGAAGACATGCAGGCAGCGCTTGTGCTGGGTGGTCCGTTGCCAGGCCGTCCGTGGCTGACTCCGGGTTACGGCCTGGGCTTGATGCGTGGCGGCGTAGCGGGAGGCCTGACATTGAGCGGCCACAACGGCGTAGGGCCGGGTAGCGTTGTGGCGGTGTATCGCTGCACTCACGGTCGGAGCACTGCGACCTGTGCAGTTTTCCATGAAAGTGCGGACGAGGCTCTGGTCGAAGCAGAAATGGTAAGCCATGTGAGAGCAGCTCTTGGCCTCGCCCAGTGATAGCTCGGCAATTTACAGCTTCGCCTCTACCGCCATGAAGATTTCCTGCTTTTTGAATCGACCGCTGTTGCTCTGAAAGTCAGCGATTGTCAGCCCTTTGCTGTCAGCGATCTGGCTGACGATCTCGCGATTGGTCAGGCCGTTCTTTTCGTCTGCCAGATAGCTTTCAACCGAGACCCACTTGGCTTCGGCAATTTCATCGGTGTCGATGACATTAATGGCTTCGGTCAGCGGTTTGAGGCGGCAGATGAAGTGAATATTGGATTTGCCGAACTCGTAGGGATGCCGGGTCGTGAAGCCGAGGATCGCATCGAAGCTGACCTCGACGCCGGTCTCTTCCAGAACCTCGCGGACGATAGAGTCCTGAATGCGCTCACCAGGATCCACGTGGCCACCGGGTAAATTGAAGCTGGTAGCGCCTTGATCCCTGACCACCAGAATCTCGTTGTGCTGATTGATCACGATGGCCCCGGCACCCACGATGTGCGTCGGCATGAACGGCACGTAAGTCGATTCCTGGGGCTTGCGAACCAGCGTGAGGCTTTCGGGCAGGCAGCTGTGAAAGATAAAACCGTGCGCCACGAACTGCTCGACACTCGCGCATCGGGCGATAGGCAAAGTGATCCACGCAAGACCCTTCTTTTCGGTTTCCATGTACAGCAGAAAGCCTTTGATGGCGATTTCAAGATCGGCTTTTTCAAAAGAGAAAGACGTCGGATCGATGATCACGCCGTTGTAATCGTTCAGCTTGTACTTCATTGAAAGTCCTGGATGACGGAGGTCAGTGCGGTGAGTTTAATCCTGTCCATTGATTTGCTTCCACTCAATGCCAAAACGCGCCAGATACTTGCGCAGACGATCTGCGTCATTGGGGTTCGCCTTGTTCAGACGCGAGACGTCAAACAGTTTGCGTCCGGCATCCGACAGGCTTCGAGCATTGCGGCACACCTTGAGCACCGCCTCCAGTTGCAAACGGTCAAACAGATCCAGTTCGATACCTTCGTCCAGTATCGGTGATGGCTCATCCTGTCCGTCGTTCCGATCGTCGTTCAGCGCCCATGCGTAGCGCAAGCGCTGCAGCTCCTCTTCGACCTGGGTTTCATCGATGCGTCCGCTGTCAGCCAGCGTTGCCATGCGCGTGATCGAGGCTGACAGCTCGCGAAAGTTGCCAGACCATATCGAGTCCTCATGATTGGCGAACGCCATATAGTGCTGCCGGGCCTCGCGATTGAAGCGTATCAAGCGTCCGTGTTCGCGGGCGTGACGTTCCAGCTCGAAGTCGATGTTCGGCTCGATGTCTTCCCGTCGCCTGGCCAGGCCTGGCAGGTTGAACGTCCAGAGGTTGATCCGCGCGTACAGGTCTTCGCGGAATAAACCCTGCGCCACCCGGTCGCGCAGGTCGCGGTGAGTGCCGGCAATAATCATGAAGTCGCTGGCCACTTCCTTGTCCGAGCCCATGGGCAGGAAACGTTTCTCCTCAATGGCTTTCAGCAGCATCGCTTGTTCATCTGCGCCCAGTTCACCGATTTCGTCCAGAAACAACATGCCGCCTTCGGCTGCCCGCAGGAGGCCTTCGCGAGCAGCCAGAGCGCCGGTAAACGCGCCTTTTATATGCCCGAACAAGGTCGACATGGCGCCATCACCACGCAGGGTGGCGCAGTTCACTTCGACAAAGCGTCCTTCGATCTGGTGTCGGCTGCGCTTGAGTTCGTAGATGCGTCTTGCCAGAAACGATTTGCCTGCGCCGGTCGGACCAATCAACAGCATCGGAGCCTTGGAGCGCACGGCGACCTGTTCGATCTGCTCAATGGAGCGGTTGAACGCAGCATTGCGCGTAGCAATGCCTGACTTGAGAAACGCGAGGCCCTCCAGTCTTTTATGGGTGAAGCGTGACGCGATGCGGTCGTAGCGCGAGAGGTCCAGATCGATCAGCGAATGGGTGCCGGTGGCTCGCGCTTCATCATTGTCTCGCCGAGACGGGGAAGTCTGAATCAGTCGGGCGGGCAGGTAACGGGCTTCGGTGAGCAGGAACCAGCATATCTGTGCGACGTGAGTCCCGGTGGTGATGTGCACCAGGTATTGCTCATTGTCAGTGTCGAAATCGTAGGCGGTGGTGAAGTCATGCAGCGCGCCATATACCTCCTCGAAGTCCCAGGCGTTGCGAAGCGTCATGGGGTGAAGGCGAACTTCAGTCTGCGGGGATATTTGCCGGATATCCTCGGCCACCCGCTGCGCCAGACTGACGTCCCGGGCGGTCACACCGTGAATCAGCTCCAGTCGGTGAATCTGCATATCTTCTTGCTGGCACAGGCCAACGCTGGGACGCCAGTGATTCCAGCGGTTGGCACCCTTGCCGACGCGGTCGAGTTTTGAGCCGATGAAGCCGATGGCTACAGTATGTGTCACAGGCATGTCTATCTCAAAAGATAAGAAGCGATACAGAAGGATAGATAAATCGGGCCTGAACTGTCTTGCGGTTTTTGCACATTTGCCCGTTTAAAAATATATTTCTATTAAAAACAATTAGTTATAAAAGATTGCATGCCTTCTTCTAGATGTTGGCATGCCCGCTGCAATTACCTGTTCATAGCAAGGGGCAGTTGTAGCGCTGAACGCCAACCGCCGGAATGCAATCCAGGCCCATCTTTATGAATAGCGGCCATTGAATAGAAGTAGAGATCATGGAAACGAACACCTACCAACTGCTGGAAGTCATCAACGGTAAACCCATCAAAATGTGGACCGAGGGCGTGCCGGTAGAGAACGAAGCCAAAGAGCAATTGATGAACACGGCGCGTATGCCGTTCATTTTCAAACACATGGCTGTCATGCCGGACGTGCATCTGGGCAAGGGGTCCACGATCGGCAGTGTGATTCCGACGGTGGGGGCGATCATTCCGGCGGCTGTCGGTGTGGATATCGGCTGCGGCATGATTGCCGCGCGAACCTCGCTCACGGCGGCGGACCTTCCGGACAACCTGGCCGGGCTGCGCAGCGCCATCGAAAAAGCGGTGCCTCATGGCCGGACATCGACTCGTTCCCGTCGGGACAAAGGCGCCTGGGACGAGATCCCGCAACAGGCGGATAACGTATGGGGCGCGCTGTATCCGCGCTTCAAGTTGATTACCGATAAATATCCTTCGCTGGCTAACACCAACAACCGCCAGCATCTGGGAACGCTGGGCACCGGCAACCACTTCATCGAGGTCTGCCTGGACGAGGCCAACCGTGTCTGGTTCATGTTGCACAGCGGCTCCCGCGGGGTGGGGAACGCCATCGGTAACCTGTTCATTCAGATGGCACAGGCAGACATGCGGCAACACATTGCGGATCTGCCGCATCGTGATCTGGCTTATTTCGAAGAGGGCAGTCAGCACTTCGATGACTATGTGGAAGCTGTGGGATGGGCGCAGGATTTTGCCCGGCAGAACAGAGAACTGATGATGCAGGCAGTGATTCAGGCCACACGTCAGGTGATCAGCAAGCCGTTTCAAGTGGCGCTGGAAGCCGTCAACTGCCACCACAACTACGTGCAGAAAGAGCAACATTTTGGTGAAGAGGTGCTGATCACCCGCAAAGGTGCGGTGTCGGCGAAGAAGGGCGAACTGGGGATTATCCCCGGCTCCATGGGGGCAAAGAGCTTCATCGTCCGGGGTTTGGGCAATGAAGAGGCTTTCTGCTCTTGCAGCCACGGTGCCGGGCGCACCATGAGCCGGACCAGAGCCAAGAACACGTTCACTGTGGAAGACCAGATTCGTGCCACGGCTCACGTTGAGTGCCGCAAGGACGCCGCAGTGATCGACGAAATTCCAATGGCCTACAAAGACATCGATAAGGTCATGCACGCCCAGCGTGAGTTGGTGGAAGTGCTGCATACCTTGCGACAGGTCGTATGCGTTAAAGGATAGGGCGATGAATGAGGTGATGACGTTCGAACACTTGCGAGACTGGCATTACCAGCTGACTGACCACGAGGCCAGGTATGTTCGGGAAATCCAGGAAACTCATGATGCGGCCAGAGCCCTGGTGGCGCTGAGTCGGTTCGGTAATGGTTTTGTCCGGGAAGCGGCCGTGCAAAGGCTTGCCGGGCAGGCCTCCACTGAGGCGCTGCTCGCGATCCTGGAACGCTTGAATGATTGGGTGCCGCAGGTCCGGCAACAGGCACAAAAGGCGCTTGAGCAGTTTCTGGTTATCGAGCGGGTTGACCTGCTACTGCAAGCCCTGACGCCGCTATTGGCCTTGGGAAACAAGCAGCGCGTTGATCATCGCGACACCTTGCTCAAGGCCCGCAGCCTGTTATCACTGCCGCAATTGCGGGAACAGGTCGGGCAAGCGTTTGCTTCATGCCGCGGCAAGGCGGCGCGGTTTGTCTTCGATCTGTTGCTTGAGCATTGCGTGAATCGGCCGTCGTTTCTGGCTGCCGCTTTGATGCACGAGGACGTCACGGTCAGGCAAAAGGCGGTCACTGCCTGCGCTGACTTGCCGATGACAGACGCAGTGCCCTTGCTTGAACGAGCACTGCAATCATCGGCGGCCAGTCTGCGCGTGCAAGCGCTGCGGGGTCTGTTGAGCATGCTGGACGATCCCCGTGAGCATTTGCAGGCTGGCCTGCTCGATGGCTCCTCGGCCGTTCGCTGTCTGGCTCGATGGGCTGCGCCGCGTTACGCCGTGGACAGCCGGGAAGTATTGCGGTCGCGACTGGACAAGGACGTTCCGTCCAGCAAGCGCGAATGGCTGGGGTTGCTTGGGCTGGCGAAAGAGCTGGATGAGCCACTGCCTGCTTCGGCGTTGCAAGCTGCATTGGAGTCGCCTGTCGCCGTTGTTCGTGTGCAGGCGCTGCAATTGTTGGGGGAAGCGGGGCTGGAGCGGCAACTTGCGGCGCTGGACGATCAGTCTGACAAGGTGTTCCGCGGCGCGGTGCAGCTGTTGAGTCACCAGACCTGGTCGAGGTTCGATGCGCAACTCGATCAGCGCCTGGACAGCGACTGGCATGTCCTGAGTGATCAGCGTCGTGGGGCGTTATTGGGCCTGAAGCCCGTGTGGCTTCAGTTGCAGTATCTGCTGCGACGTTACGATCAGGCCACGGTGGATGCTGATGCCTGGCTAAATCATATCGTCCTCTGGTGTGACGCTCAGTACACGCTGGTGGATCCGGTTACGCCGAAAGCGCAGCGCGAGGCGCTATTGCAGCGTTTACAGGCTATGGAAGATTCAGGTGATTTGAAGTCAGGCGCGGTACGTCGCCTGCGTTAAATATGAAACATGAAGGACAGGATTATGGAAATGGAAGATGCAGTCGCTCATCCCCTCAGCAGCGCCATGCGCGAACGGGTGCTGGATGAGCTGAAGCGCATAGAACGCGAGCATAACGTCACAGTGCTGTATGCCTGTGAATCAGGCAGTCGCGCCTGGGGTTTTGCGTCCACTGACAGCGATTACGATGTGCGTTTTGTGTACGTCGAGCGCCCGGAATGGTTCGTTCAGGTCGACGCGCCTCGGGATGTAATCGAGCGCCCGCTGGATGACGAACTGGACATCAGTGGCTGGGAATTACGCAAGACCCTTGGCCTGCTGCGCAAGTCCAATCCGACGTTGCTGGAATGGCTCGACTCGCCGCTGGTTTATCGCAGCGAAGCTGATGCGACCCGGCGTCTGCGCGAGTTGGCGGAGGCGTTCTACAGTCCGCCAGCAGCACGTAATCATTACCTGTCGATGGCGAAGAAGAATTTTCGCGGTTATCTGCAAGGTGACGAGGTGCGGCTCAAGAAGTACTTCTACGTGCTTCGTCCGTTGCTGGCGGTGCGCTGGATCGACCAGGGCAGGGGAAGGCCGCCCATGACGTTCGCGGACTTGTTGACCACGGTTGACGATCAAGCGCTGCTTGATGAAGTTGCCGAGCTGCTGGTTCTCAAGCGCAATGCCGATGAGGCCGCTTATGGCCCGCGTCGAGTCGCGTTGCATGCCTTCATCACGGCAGAGCTTGGGCGTCCGGTGCCCGTGCTGAAGCGAACGGTTGAAGACAATGGATTACTGGACGAATACCTGCGGCAAATGGTTCGGCACTATTCAGAAGGGTGAAACACACGCAGAAGGGTGAAACAGATGAAGCAGGACATGGTTGAACTGGACGGATCCATTGGCGGCGGTCAGGTGTTGCGCAGTGCCTTGAGCTTGTCGATGCTGACCGGTCGGACGTTACAGATCGAAAACATCAGGGCCCGGCGCAGCCGTCCGGGATTGCTGCGCCAACACCTGACCGCTGTGCTTGCCGCTGCGCAGGTCTGTGGGGCCAGCGTCTCGGGTGCGGAGTTGGGTTCCCAGCGTCTGCGTTTCGAGCCAGGCATTGTTCGTGGTGGCGATTACCGTTTCGCCATTGGTACGGCCGGAAGTTGCACGTTGGTGCTGCAGACCTTGCTGCCCGCGTTGTTACAGGCGTCGGAGCCGAGCAGGGTGACGATCTCCGGTGGCACTCACAACCCGATGGCGCCGCCGGCGGACTTTATAGAGCGAGCGTGGCTGCCTCAATTGCGGCGCATGGGCGCTGGCGTGGAGCTGAACCTGTTGCGTCACGGGTTTGTACCGGCCGGTGGCGGTGAGCTGGAAGTGCATATCAAGCCCTCGATGCTGAAGCCGTTGCATCTGACGGATCGAGGCAGGTTGCTTGAATCGCGGGCTATCGCATTGATCGCCGGGCTGGCCAGGCAGGTTGCAGAACGTGAACTGCTGCACGCCGGGACGAGTCTCGATATCGCCTCTGAAGCCCGGCACTGTGTGGTGCTGGCTGATGAGCGTGGCCCGGGTAACGTCCTGATGCTGGAGTTCGCCTGCGAACAGGTCACTGAGCTGTTCAGTGCTTTTGGTCAGTCAAGAGTGCGTGCCGAGGTGGTGGCGCAAGGTGGGGTAGAGCAGGCCCGGCACTGGCTGGGCAGCCCTGCGGCCGTCGGCGAGCATTTGGCAGATCAATTGCTGCTACCCATGGCAATCGCGGGTGCTGGAAGCTTCACCACGCCCTCAATGACGGAGCATTTGCAGAGCAACATTTCTGTCATTGAGCGCTTTTTGGCGGTGCGTTTCGACTGCCAGCTACAGGCTGAAAACCTGCTGCGGGTGGAGTGCCATTCACTTGGATAGGGTCAGGTTTCCCGTCAAAACGTCCTGCGACGATCCGTCCATTTTGACAGCAGGCAAAGAGCTACACATTTGGTAACCGTTCGTAGATAATAACAATTCCCATTAATACCCGGAATTGTTCTCTGTGTTCATCCCAATGCGTCGCGCCTATTGCGTTTCCCTGGCTTTCGGTTGTGTGTTGCTGCCTGCCTTCTCTCATGCTGAAGACACCGTTACCGAGCTGCCTGCCACCGATATTCAGGCCGCAGGCGATATCGAGAGCAGCCCTTATGTGCGCTCTACCAGCAGCACCGCAAGTAAGTCGGAAGTGCCGATCAGGGATGAAGCACAGTCAGTGAACGTGGTCACCCAGCAGACCCTTGACGATTTTCAGGTCAAGTCGCTGGACGATGCGATGAAGTTTGTCAGCGGGGTGTCGCAGTCCAACACCCTCGGCAATACCAAGGACGCTCTGATCAAGCGTGGCTTCGGCACGAACGATGACGGGGCTATTTTGCGCGACGGTATTCGCTCGGTGGTAGGGCATAACCTTGGGGCGACCACTGACCACGTTGAAGTATTGAAGGGGCCGGCGTCGCTGTTGTATGGCGCAATCGAACCGGGCGGTTTGATCAACGTCGTCAGCAAGCAGCCGCAATATACCCGCAGCACCACCATCACCGGCTCTGGTTACAGCGAAGGCGGCGGCACGTTCAGCGTCGACACCACCGGACCTATTGAAGATACCGGGCTTGCTTACCGGCTGGTTGCCGAGCGCGGCCACGAAGATTACTGGCGCAACTACGGGGTCAACGAACACACGCTGGTAGCGCCATCCCTGAGCTGGACCGGCGAGCGCGCCAAGCTGACACTGGCTTACGAATACAATGACTATTCCAGCCCGTTCGACCGCGGCACCGTGTTCGCCAATGGCAGGCCCGCAGCGGCCAGCTACAAGGATCGACTGGATGAGCGCTGGGCCAAGACCGTCGGCATCAGTGAAACCGCGACTGCGAAGTTTGAATACCAGCTTAATGACGACTGGAAGACCCGGGTGACGTATGGCTGGAACAATGATCGGTATAGTCTGGCGATTGCGCAGCCCGGTAGGTTGACTGGAAGCAGCCTGGCACGCACCGCCAACGGGGGACACTACGATTACGAAACTCGGTATACCAGTCTGGATTTCATCGGCGAGCAGCAGTTGTTCGGCCAGCGCCATGACATTTTGGTGGGAGTGGATAACGAAGCGCTAGACAAGTATCGAGGCAAGACCTATCGCAATAGGGCTGGTGCGCCAATCGACATCAATGACCCGCAATATGGGCGTCTGGATGAGCCTAGCCTTGTCAGTCCAACTCAAAGTAATGCCCGCAATGAGCTGACTTCCACGTCCGTTTACTTCAAGGACAACTGGCATTTGAATGACCAGTGGATTCTGGTCTTTGGTGGGCGTCAGCAGCACTACGATCAATACAGTGATCAGGGTTTGGTGACCCGCGTAGTGGGTCGTGACGACAATGGCGACGCCTTCGTTCCGTTTGTCGGTGTCGTCTATCAACCCACCGAAGCGCTTTCGCTATATGGCAACTACAGCGAATCGTTTGTACCTAATGAAACCGTCTCAGATGACAACAAGACCTTTGATCCCGAAGAAGGACGCAGCTACGAAGTTGGCTTGAAGTACAATCCTTCAGATCGGTTGAACGTCAACGTTGCTGTGTTTGATATCGTCAAGAAAAACGTAGTCACTCCAGTCACGGTCGGTACCATTACCACCAATGAGCTAACAGGCAAAGCAGGCTCCAGAGGCCTGGAACTTGACGTCACAGGCAAACTGGCCGAGCGCTGGGACATGATCGGCACCTACGCCTACACCCACACCGAAGTGCTTGACGATCCGACGAATGAAGGCAAACGCCTCAGCAACGCGCCGATGCATACCGCCAGCCTGTATCTGACACACCACCTGGCTTTCCCTGAGCAGACCGGCCAATGGCATGTCGGTGGCGGTGCACGTTACGTTGGCGAGCGCGCGGGCGACAACGCAAACACTTTCTTCATGGACAGCTTTACCGTTGCTGACGCTTTCCTGCGTTGGGACTTGCCAACCAAAGACTACAAGACCCGTTTGCAGTTGAACGTCGATAACCTGTTCGACAAAGAGTACTACCCGTCAGGTACTGGTAGCAGCGAAGTACAGATCAACGTCGGCGAAGCGCGCACTGCGCGTTTGACTGCCAGTGTAACGTTCTAACTGCGCTTGATCCCTGGGAACTGTCGGCATTGCACCTGACAGTTCCCGGATTGCCCTACCGTTTTACTTCTTGCAGGACCCTTTGGCGCACAGTTCTTTGACTGTTGCCTCGGTGATCGCCTGTAGACCTTCTTCGGTGATGACTTTCCAGTCACTCTCCACGACCAGTTGCATGGATTCACGCTTGTCAGTGATGAGACTGATTGGGGAAGGCTGACCCGTTGAGGTGATGTTCAGGCGCGCCTTGTTGTTGACGGCAATTGAAAACGCACCGGGCGAAAACCACGACCAGAATTCTGTGATATGCACGGTCACGGCCTGGGCTTCACCATTCTTTTCTGCAGCCTCAACCACTTGATAACCGGCCTTTCGATAGCCCTCAGCGACGCTTTTGGCAATGAGCTGAGAAACGGTTTTGCCTTCAGGAAGCAGCACGTCACCCATGGCCATACCGTAACTGTTGCGCTTTCTGCCGATGGCGCGCTCAGTGATTTTCTTGTCGGAGATTTCTTCAGCGTTTTTCAGTGACGGGGTATCGGCCTGCTTTGGTGCGGTTTCGAAACGACGCTCATCAATCGCGCTAATCGTCACCTTCTGACCTGTACCATTTGCACTTTGTGGCGTCTGTACCTCTATGACAGAGCGGCTGCTGACACAGCCAAAAAGTACGGTGGAAAACATCAGCAGGGCGGCGATTTTCAGGTGTTTCATGACGGCTCCAGTCATTGTCTCTATCCATTGTTAATGCGCGTACTGCCACTTCGGGTGGCTATGCGGTGATGTCATTGTGCCTTTTTTAGCGTCGGCATCATGTCCATTCCTTACCCGCAGCACAAGTGCAACATTACCGTCCCGGATTTCTGCTAGCCTCGTCCGCCGACATCCATGCCTGACGAGCGCTATCAATGTTCACCATCCGCATCATGACCATGGACGACTACGACGCAGTCATTGCACTCATGAGCAGCACCCCCGGTGTATCGGTCAGGGATGCAGACTCTCGCGATTCGACCTCCAGGTATCTGCAACGCAACCCCGGAATGAGCTTCGTTGCTGAAGTGGATTCCGTACTGGTGGGTTGCGTGATGTGCGGCCACGATGGGCGACGAGGGTATTTGCAGCATTTGCTGGTGCTGGATGATTATCGGCGCCAGGGCATTGCCAATCAGTTGGTGGAGCGCTGCCTTGCAAGTCTCGAACGGGAAGGCATTTTCAAGTGCCACATCGATGTCTTGAAAACCAATCACACTGCCGCCGATTATTGGGTCAGGCAAGGTTGGCAATTAAGGACAGACATTGACCGCTACTCTTTCATCCGCACCGGTAACGCCAACGCGTGATGGATGCAGGGAACGTGCTGCTTGTATGGAACCAACGCTCTAGCCTGCGGTTCGAAGCAGTACATTCTCAATCAGGGACATTCACCCCATGCTTAAAACTCTTGCCTACAGTCTGATGCTGGCTTCCACCATTGGCCTCGCCGCTTGCGATCCGAAATCCGAGGACAAGGCGCAGGAAGCCCAACAGCACGCTGAGAAAGCACAGGACAAAGCCGCCGATGCGGCCAAGGAAAATGCCAAAGCTGCAGAAGCGCAGGCCGAGTCTAAAGAAGCCAAGGCCGAAGAAGACAAGACTTTTGTGCCAACCACCCAGGTTCCAGAGTCGCTCAAGACACCTGAGAAGAACTGATAAGCAGGGTGTCAGGTCATCCATCCCTGACACCCTTGCGTAGTGCATCAAAAAGAAGACCAGCAGGACCGGCTAGAGCCGATCCTGCTGGTATTTGTTTTCTCCACAAACCCCACCGCAGAATCAGGCAATCACTCCGAAGGATCGGTCTAATTGCTCCCGCGTTATCGCCTTACTCTGAATGCGTATCGAGCTACCGGCTCATCATTCGGATAAGGACAATAATCATGTCGAACATCAAAAACAAAGTCGTGGTAATCACCGGCGCAAGCAGCGGTATTGGCGAAGCCACGGCGCGGCTACTGGCCGAGAAGGGCGCGCACGTTGTGCTCGGTGCGCGGCGTACCGAGCGCTTGGCAGACCTCTGCAAAGAACTGGTTGCCGCCGGTGGCAGCGCGCAGTATCAGGCCGTAGACGTGACCGATCGGGCCAATGTGCAAGCCTTCGTCGACTATGCCGTGAACGAGTTTGGCCGCGTCGATGTGATCGTCAATAACGCCGGGGTCATGCCGCTGTCCAGGCTGGATGCGTTAAAAGTCTCCGAGTGGGACCAGATGATCGATGTCAATATTCGTGGCGTATTGCACGGCATTGCGGCCGGCCTGCCATTGATGCAGAAGCAGCAATCCGGGCAGTTCATCAACATCGCTTCCATTGGTGCCTATGCGGTCAGCCCGACGGCGGCCGTTTACTGCGCAACCAAGTACGCCGTAAGGGCGATCTCCGAAGGCTTGCGTCAGGAAGCGGGTGCGGACATCCGCGTTACGGTGATTTCCCCGGGCGTCACCGAGTCCGAACTGGCCGACAGTATTTCTGATGAAGGCGGGCGCGCCGAAATGCGCGAGTTCCGCAAAGTCGCCATTCCGGCACTGGCCATCGCTCGGGCAATTGCCTACGCCATTGAGCAGCCAGCCGATGTCGATGTCAGTGAATTGATCGTTCGTCCTACTGCCAGTCCTTATTGATTTACCTGGTATCTGTAGTGGCCGCGAGGGTTTTCCGCGACGTTGATATCGGGCAAACCCTCGTCCTTAACACTTGTACGATGACTTAAGCCGATGTACAACGAGCACCCCGTCCAACAATAAAATAACGGAGATGCACGATGGACTCATCGCAACAGGACACCACCGCCGACCACGGTCGCAGAGCATTCCTCAAAACGTCGCTGGCAGTATCCGCCGGTGTGGCGGCTCTGGGCAGCCTGGCGTTACCTCGATTGGCCAGTGCCGAGCCATTGAGTCAGCGTTATCCGGATCCGCTGGTCAACATCCTCGATGACAGCTTCATGGACCTGCGAATTTTCAATGCCAGCGTTGAACGCCTGGCGACGGGCCTGCGTTGGGTAGAAGGCCCTGTCTGGGTGGGTGACGGTCGTTACTTGCTGTTCAGCGACATCCCCAACAACCGCATCATGCGCTGGGATGAAGTCACCGGTGGCCTGTCGGTGTATCGCGATAACTCCAACTTCTCCAATGGCATGTGCCGTGACCGTCAGGGTCGCCTGCTGGTTTGCGAAGGCTCGACGACCAGCAAGGAAGGCCGTCGCGTCACCCGCACCGAGTACAACGGCAGCATCACCGTGCTGGCCGACAACTACGAAGGCAAACCTTTCAACTCACCTAACGACATCGTCTGCAAACGCGATGGATCAGTGTGGTTCACCGATCCGCCGTTTCAGACGGGTAACAACTACGAAGGGCACAAAGTCACCCCGGAATTGCCCCATGCGGTCTATCGCATTGATGGTGTGAGCGGCAAGGTCAGTCGGGTGATTGACGATCTGGCAGGGCCGAACGGTCTGTGTTTCTCTCCGGACGAGAAAACCCTCTACGTGGTTGAAGGTCGAGCCAAACCCAACCGGATCATCTGGGCCATTGCGGTCAACGATGACGGCACCCTGGGTTTGCGTCGCAAACACATTGAAGGGCTGGAGTTCGCCGGTATTGACGGCATCAAGTGCGATGAAAGCGGTAACTTGTGGTGTGGTTGGGGCAGTAACAGTGATCCCAAGGCTGATCCGGAAAAGCTCGATGGCGTTCGAGTGTTCAATCCGGATGGCAAAGCCATCGGTCACATCTCCTTGCCGGAGCGTTGCCCGAACCTGTGCTTCGGCGGGCGCGAAGGTAACCGGTTGTTCATGGCGGGCAGCCACTCGGTCTACTCGTTGTTCGTGAATACACGCGGCGCGACGTTCGTTTGATTGGGGGGACATGACACTGCGTTGTCATGCCGTAATTCGGTCTCTGTAGGAGCTGCCGAAGGCTGCGAAGCATTTCTCCTGACACGCCGCCATCGCAGCCTTCGGCAGCTCCTACAGACCCGTGTTTGCCGCGAAACAAACACCTCTCCTGGGATCAGCGTTTCGCCAGTTCGTGCTTGATGCACTGTTCATAATAGGTCTGCTTGATGGCCGCAGGTTTGAGTCGCGAGGTGCTTTTATAGGTCTGCTCGGTAATGCCCATGGCGGTCATGCGCATCCAGGGTTGTTTGAACTTGCGACCCTGCAATTTCTTGCGGGCGCCGTACAAAGTGATTCCGGCGAGTTTCGATTCCTGGGCGCCTGCGGCGATGCCCGAACCCCATGTACAAATCGATCGACCGCTCTGAGTAACGTCCTTGGCTTGCGACGCCAGTGAAACGCTGGCCAGCGCGAGCGTCGCTACGGTCAATACAAGAATCCGCATAAATGCCAGCCCCTAAGCTTCTGAAAAGAAAGCAAGTTTGCCAAGCTCGCTAGGAGGCGAGGGGCCAGCAATAGGTATTATTTCGGAACAAATTCACCTGACGCTTAACGGTCAGTTGAAATGCCGGGTCACGGCATGCGGCGCATCGGGCACGTCCATATTGATCTTGCGCCAGGCAGCTTCGGCGAAGCTGTATACCGAAAATGCGATCAGTCCCAAGGCCACGATCATCAGCACGATACCTCCAGCGGGAAGATCCTGCAGGCCGTTAAGCGCGTCTTTCAGACCCGGCGGGTGCATGGCCTGATAGCTTGAACCGCTGATGGCCAGCAACGCAGAGATTTCGATGAATGCCACACCTCGGGCAATCAGGCCGAATTGCGAAACCGGACGGACGTAGCGCATGACTTCTTCGTCGGCTTCGAAGTACTTCTCGAAAGACGCCTTCCAGCCTTTGATGATGTGGGTGATGCCCACGCCGAGCGGCACCAGTGCCACCAGATAAACAAGGATATTCGAATGATCCCAGGACAAAATCGTGGCAAGCAGGTCCTGGGTTTTGCCCCCTGAATCACCGGAGCTTTTGAGTGCGCTGATTAACAGACCCAAGGCAAAAAAGGCCAATGCGCCGTAGGTCACGCCGCCGACCAGCAGGCCTGTGCGAATCACCAAACCTTTGAATTCTGTGCCGTGATGATCCACGTCGCGAGTGGCCTGCAGGATTCGCCAGGCTGCAAACGCCAGCAGGCCGACTACGACAATCGCAACCATGACGTTGCCAAAAGGCTGACTCAACAGCGCTTCAAGGCTGCTATGGCTGTCTTTGGGCTGAGACGAACCCTGGGCGGCGAGCAGGGCAAAAATACCAATGATCAAATACACCACACCACGAGCGGCATAGCCGCTTCGGGCAAGGAGAGTGAGGCTGCGTTGCGGGGACATAAAGGCGATCTTCCTGAAAGTGATACAGGAGCAGACCGATGTCGGCACGCGGGGTTCGGTTTAATTGGTGGGTAGCCGGTGCTAAACAAACCATCCCCGTGGAGCTCGCCCAGTGTCCCTGACACAACTCGGTTCCCATGTGCGGTGCTTGCCCGCGATACATGAGACGCAGCTCGAAGACATACCGCGTTAGTGTTTATCGTCGGAATGCCGCCCAGGGCAAGCACCGCACATGTTGGCGCTGATCTTCAGTTCATGATCGACCTGTGGGACCGGCCGGGGTGGCGCTCCACTTCATTCGGGAAGACTATTTCAGGCGGCAGAAAGGCGGCGAATGTCCCGGCCTCTTCGCGAATGAATTCGCTCCCACCAGGATCAACGCTTGCAGGCCAACATAGAATCTCCCACACAAGATTGTATCTATCCAGTGGCTTGCGTTTTGTTCAATCGTAAATGCCGACTTTCCTTATCGCTCACACGCAGCCGCGATGGCTTTGCCCAGCGCTTCGGTATTGCCCTTGCCGCCAATATCAGCAGTCAGCGGTGCGTTTTCCGGTCCCATGGCCAGCACGGTTTCAATCGCGGTTAGCACTGCCGCACCGGCCTCCGGATGGCCCAGATGCTCAAGCATCATCGCGCCGCACCAGATTTGACCGATCGGATTGGCAATGCCTTTGCCTGCGATGTCCGGAGCTGAGCCATGCACTGGCTCGAACAGGCTCGGGAAGTTACGCTCAGGGTTAATGTTGGCCGACGGCGCGATGCCGATGGTGCCCGTGCAGGCCGGACCCAGGTCGGAAAGGATATCGCCGAACAGGTTGCTGGCGACCACGACATCAAACCAGTCCGGATGCAGGACGAAGTTCGCGGTGAGAATATCGATGTGGTACTTGTCGACGTTCACGTCCGGGTATTTCTTGCCCATTTCCACAACGCGCTCGTCCCAGTACGGCATGGTGATCGCAATCCCGTTTGATTTGGTCGCAGACGTCAGGTGCTTTTTCGGACGGCTCTGGGCCAGGTCATAAGCGAATTTCAGGATACGGTCGACGCCCACCCGGGTCATGACGGTTTCCTGCAGGACGATTTCCCGGTCGGTGCCCGGGAACATCTTGCCGCCAACACTGGAGTATTCGCCCTCAGTGTTTTCACGCACCACCCAGAAGTCGATGTCACCCGGTTTGCGATTGGCCAACGGTGCTTTCACGCCAGGCATGAGGCGGCAAGGGCGCAGGTTCACGTACTGGTCGAACTCGCGGCGGAACTGCAGCAGCGAATCCCACAGGGAAATGTGATCAGGCACCACGTCCGGCCAGCCCACTGCGCCGAAGTAAATCGCATCGTAGCCTTTGAGAATCTCGAACCAGTTGTCGGGCATCATTTTGCCGTGGGCCAGGTAGTAATCGGCACTGGCGAAGTCGAACCAGTCCCATTGCAACTCCAGATTGTGCTGCGCGGCCACCACGTCCAGCACGCGTACGCCTTCGGGCATGACTTCCTTGCCTATGCCATCGCCAGGGATGACGGCAATTTTGTAATGGGCCTTGCTCATGAGTTTCGACTCCAGGGTTGATGGTGGACGAAGCTCAGTGTATGCAGTGTTTCTGGATTAATAATTAGTCAATCGCGAAAGCCATTCTTAGATTCAAGGAAACAATCCATGAGCATGATCGATGACCTGAGCTTCTTTCAGCAGGTGGCCACGCGGGGCAGCCTGACCGAAGTTGCACGGCAGATGGGGCTGTCGCTACCCGCGGTGAGCAAGCGCTTGAGCCAGCTGGAAGCCCGGCTTGGCGTGCAACTGCTACAGCGCACCACCCGCCGGTTGTCGTTGACCCCCGAGGGCGTGCTCTATCTGGAGGGAGGGCGGCCGATCCTGCGGCAGCTCGAAGAGCTGGAAAGCGCCCTGAACAGTCGCCAGCCGACGTTGCATGGTCGTTTGCGAATCAACGCCACGCTGGGTTTCGGGCGACGGCATCTGGCACCGGTGGTATCCAGCTTTGCCCGGCTGCATCCTGAACTGGAGATTTCCCTGGAACTGACCAGCCAGCCGGTCAGCTTGCTCGATGATCAGTTCGACATCGGCGTGTTCATGGGCGAGCCGCCGGACTCGCGGCTGATCGGTATCCGCCTGCTAGAGAATCCGCGAATTCTCTGTGCGTCACCCCATTATCTGGAAGGTCGGCCGGTGTTGACGCGCGTAGCGGATCTGGCTGAGCACAACTGCATCGTGCTCCGTCAGTTCGGCAGTGATTACGCGATCTGGCGTTTTCAGAAAGACGGCCAGGATTTTACCCATAAGGTCAGTGGCACGTTGTCGAGCAACGACGGGGAAGTGGCGATGAATCTGGCGCTTGACGGCCACGGTTTGATTTTGCGTTCCCGTTGGGATGTGCAGGCGCATCTGGAAAGTGGGCGGCTGGTGGCGGTACTGGACGATTATCAACCGCCGCGCGGCGATATCTATGCGATGTACCAGCACCGACGCCACATCCCGCAGCGCATCTCGCTGTTCACCCGGTACCTTGCGCAGGAGCTGGCTAAACGCCTGCCGTTTGCGGCACGTAGCGAAGAGGTCTTTGTGGGAGCCGAGCTTGCTCGCGATGAACGATGATGCGGTCTGGCTTGAAACTGCGGTGTTCATATCGCGAGCAAGCTCTGCTCCCACAGAGCGTACGCAGTCCTTCAGGACCAGCATAGAGTCGCCCACAGATTCGTCATAACGACAGATCATGTTAGTAATGATTATTGGTGCATTGCCGGACAGGCCCCGGCTCTTGTAACGTCCTGCCGACCCGCTCGGTAACAATAAAACTTAAACCTGAGCATGCGTTGGATTTGCAGGGTGTTCAGAAAAGGGTTTTTAAGCTGCCGAATCATTCTACGTTCAGGAAGATTTGCCATGAAAACCGTTTCATTGGGTTCAGTCTTATCCCTGTTGTGCGTTTCGATATCGTGCACGATGTCGGTATCGGCAGAAGAAATCACCTTCGTTTCCCAAGGCGGGGTTTATCAGGAAGCCCAGACCAAGGCGATTCTTGATCCGGCAGCCAAGCGCCTGAACATCACCATCAAACAAGACAGCGTTCCCGACGCCTTGCCCATGGTCAAGGCTCAGGGATCGGCGGGCAAGCCGGTCTGGGACGTGATCGATACGCCGCCGTCCAACTGCATCCGCGGCGGCAACGAAGGGCTGATCGAAAAACTCGACCTGAGCAAGATGCCCAATGTTCAAGCTATGCCGGAGGCCTATCGCACGCCTTACTCCGTCGCTTATGAGTTCTATTCTTCAGTCCTGGGCTATAACACCAAAACATTGAAGAAGGTGCCGCAGAGCTGGGCCGACTTCTGGAATGTGAAGGATTTTCCGGGGACGCGCTCATTACGTAATGACCCGATGGGGACCCTGGAGGCGGCACTGCTGTCGGACGGCGTGCCTCGTGACAAACTCTACCCGCTGGATGTTGATCGCGCCTACAAAAGGCTGGAGCAAATCAAACCGGATATCGCCGTGTGGTGGAGCTCCGGTGGGCAATCGGCACAACTGCTCAACGATGGCGAGGTCGACATGCTGATGATCTGGAACGGTCGCGCCAGTGCGGTTCGCAAGGACAATCCTGACGTCGCCTTTACCTATAACGACGGCATTCTGCAAAACACCCAATTGTGCATCCTCAAAGGCGCGCCGAACTACGCAACTGCTGTGAAGTTCGTCAACGAAGCGCTCTCACCGGACCTGCAGGCCAACCTGCCGATGTATATCGATTACGGGCCAGGTAACCCGGCTGCATTCAGCACCGGCAAGTTGACCGCCGAACGGGCCAAAGAGCTGCCAAGTTCGCCGGATAACGCCGCCAGGCAGGCATTGATGTCTGAAGAATGGTGGTCGTCGGCTGCGGGCATTGCGGCCAAGGATCGCTGGCTCAAGTTTGTTCAGTAGGTCGTCATCTTGAAAGTGCTCGATTACCTGATTCTGGGCGGCGGTTCGGCAGGCTGCGTGCTGGCTGCGCGGCTGTCCGAGGATGCAGACAAACGTGTGTGCCTGGTGGAAGCGGGGCGGGACATCTCGGCGGGTAACATGCCTGCCGAGATTCGCAGCCGCTATCCCGGGCGTGCTTACCTGGACACGCGCAATATCTGGCGACAGCTGACGGCGCTGATGGGCAAGCGTTCCACCGAACGTCGCTATGAACAGGCACGGTTGCTGGGCGGTGGCTCTGCAATCAATGCCTTGATGACCAATCGCGGCGCGCCCGATGACTACGACGAGTGGCAGCGACTCGGTGCCGAGGGATGGAACTGGGACAATTGCCTGCCGTACTTTCGCAAGCTGGAAAACGATACTGATTTCGAAGGCCCGTTGCACGGCAAGCAAGGACCACTGCGGATCCGCCGCACCGCGCAGGAGTTTCTCTCTCCCTTCGTCAAAGCAGTGATGACGGTGCTGGGCGAGGCCGGACTGGCTACCAAAGCTGATCAGAACGGGCCCTGGGAGCCGGGCGTATTCGTTGGGGCAATTGGCGTCAGCCCGGAAGGGGAACGCATTCCCACGTCGGTCTGTTATCTCTCCGATGAGGTCCGCCAACGCAGCAATCTGACAGTGCGCACTCAATGTCTGGTCGACCGCGTGCTGTTCAAGTCCCATCAAGCGATAGGGGCGCGTATTGTGCAGGCGGATGGCACCTCAATGGATCTATTCGCCAAAGAAGTGATCGTGTGTTCCGGGGCGATCCACAGCCCGGCAGTTTTGATGCGCAGCGGTATTGGTCCTGCCGATGAGCTGATTCAACTGGGGATTTTTGTGGTGGCGGATCGTCCGGGAGTCGGCGGCAATCTGATGGAGCATCCATCGATTGCGGTGTCTGCGTTGTTGAACAAAGCGGGGCGTACGGCATTTGTCAACGAGCACCACGAGCAGGCCATTGTGCGCTTTTCCTCGGGTTTGCCGGACACAGTGCCTTGCGACATGCATGGCGCGATTCTGTCCCGATCCGGTTGGCACTCGCTGGGGTATCGATTGGGCACGATGTTTTTCTGGGTCAACAAGTCCTATTCCCGGGGCTGTGTGCGACTGGTCTCCAGTGATCCAGCTCAGGAACCGGAGGTGGACTTCAACATGCTTTCTGATCCACGGGACCTGGAGCGCCTCAAGCAGGCCTTGAAGTTTGGGGCCGGGACGCTGTCAGCCGCCCAACTCGGTGCCTTGCGTAGCGTGGCGTTCCCGTCCAGCTATTCGCCCCGGGTCGCTAAAGTGGCTCAGCCTGGTGCGATCAATGGCATGTTGCGCGGCGCATTAAGCCTGTTGCTGGACGTGGCCGGGCCGTTTCGGACGTGGCTTGTTCACGGGTTGGTCACTCAGGGTGTGACGCTGAAAAAACTGCTCGCCGATGATCAGGCCCTGACCGGGTTTGTCCGGCGAAATGTCGGTGGGACCTGGCATCCATCGGGCACCTGTCGCATGGGCCGGGCCGATGATCCGCAGGCCGTCACCCTCAGTGATGGGAGAGTGATTGGGGTCACCGGCTTGCGGGTATGTGATGCGTCGTTGATGCCTTCCATCCCGTGCGCCAATACCAACGTGCCCACAATCATGATTGCCGAGCGGATCGCAGATTTGATCAAGGCCGGGTAGGAGCGAACTTGTTCGCGAGGCGCCGGTACAGACACAGCTTCTCCCCATCATGACAATGACGAACCTGTGTGACCGACCGGGGTGGCGCTCCACTTCATTCGGGAAGGCGGTATTTCAGGCAACACACAGGCTGCGGATGGCCCGGCCCCTTCGCGAATGAATTCGCTCCTACCGTTTACTCGGGCAAGACGCAGAACCTGGTAGGACCGAATTCATTCGGGAGGCGGTATTTCAGGCAACACACAGGCTGTGGATGTACTGGCCTTTTCGCGAATGAATTCGCTGCTACCTTTGACTTGGGCAAGACACAGAATCCGGTAGGACCGAATTCATTCGGGAGGCGGTATTTCAGGCAACACACACAGGCTGCGGATGGCCCTGCCTCTTCGCGAATGAATTCGCTCCCACCGGTAATCTGGGCAAGACGCAGAACCGGTAGGACCGAATTCATTCGGGAGGCGGTATTTCAGGCAACACACAGGCTGCGGATGCCCCGGCCCTATCGCGAATGAATTCGCTGCTACCTTTGAGTTGGGCAAGACATAGAACCCGGTAGGACCGAATTCATTCGGGAGGCGGTATTTCAGGCAATACATTGGCTGCGGATGTACCGGCCTCTTCGCGAATGAATTCGCTCCCACCGGTAATCTGGGCAAGACGCAGAACCCGGTAGGAGCGAATTCATTCGGGAGGCGGTATTTCAGGCAACACACAGGCTGCGGATGCCCCGGCCCTATCGCGAATGAATTCGCTGCTACCTTTGACTTGGGCAAGACACAGAATCCGGTAGGACCGAATTCATTCGGGAGGCGGTATTCAGGCAATACACAGGCTGCGGATGTACCGGCCTCTTCGCGAATGAATTCGCTCCCACCGGTAATCTGGGGAAGACGCAGAACCCTGTGGGACCGAATTCATTCGGGAGGCGGTATTTCAGGCAACACACAGGCCATGGATGTACTGGCCTTTTCGCGAATGAATTCGCTCCTACCGGTAACTCGGGCAAGACGCAGAATCCTGTGGGACCGAATTCATTCGGGAGGCGGTGGTTCAGGCAACACATTGGCTGTGGATGTACTGGCCCTTTCGCGAATGAATTCGCTCCTACCTTTGACCTGGGCAAGACATACAACCCGGTAGGACTGAATTCATTCGGGAGGCGGTATTTCAGGCAATACACAGGCTGCGGATGTACCGGCCCTTTCGCGAATGAATTCGCTCCTACCTTTGATCTGGGTAAGACGCAGAACCCTGTGGGACCGAATTCATTCGGGAGGCGGTATTTCAGGCAACACACAGGCTGTGGATGGCCCGGCCCCTTCGCGAATGAATTCGCTCCTACCTTTGATCTGGGGAAGACGCAGAATCCTGTGGGACCGAATTCATTCGGGAGGCGGTATTTCAGGCAACACACAGGCTGCGGATGTCCCGGCCTCTTCGCGAATGAATTCGCTCCCACCGGTAATCTGGGCAAGACGCAGAACCCTGTGGGACCGAATTCATTCGGGAATGCGGTCTTTCAAAGCACACATTGGCTGCGGATGTACCGGCCTCTTCGCGAATGAATTCGCTCCTACCGGAATTTGAGCCGGCGGGCGATGGTGGGTCCATCAAGGGTAGAAGCCCACAATCGCCTTCGTCTCCAGAAACGCCTCCAGTCCCCACTCGGCATATTCCCGACCATTCCCCGATTGTTTGTAACCGCCAAACGGCGCGCCGGGATTCCAGTCGGGATGGTTGATGTAAACGCCGCCGACTCTTAGCTGCAAAGCAATCTCCCTGGCCCGCTGCAGGTTGGAGGACTGCACGTAACCGGCGAGACCGAACACGCTGTCATTGGCCAGCGCAACCGCGTGTTCATCGTCGTCATAGGCCTGAATCACCAGCACCGGGCCGAAGATTTCCTCCCTGGCAATGGTCATGTCCGGCGTCACTCCGGCGAACACTGTCGGCTTGACGTAGTAGCCACGCTCCAGGCCTTCGGGTCGGCCGAGGCCACCGCAGACCAGTTGCGCACCCTCGTCGATGCCGATGGCGATCATTCGCTGGATGGCCTGGAACTGCCGGTCGCTGATCACCGGTCCCATCGTCGATTGCGGGTCGGCGGGATCGCCAACCTGATGGGCGAGAGCCGCACGCCGGGCGATTTCCACCGCTCGATCATGCAATGAAACAGGCACCAGCATGCGGGTCGGCGCATTGCAGGACTGTCCGCTGTTTCCGAAGCAGCCATTGACCCCAGAGGTCACGGCTTTCTCCAGATCAACATCGTCCAGCAGGATATTCGCCGATTTGCCGCCCAGTTCCTGATGCACACGTTTCACGCCAGGCGCCGCGAGACGCGCGACTTCCACACCCGCACGCGTCGAGCCGGTGAATGAAACCATGTCCACTTCAGGGTGCGCTGCCAGTGCAGCACCCACGGTTGGCCCGTCGCCATTGATCAGGTTGAACACCCCGGCGGGCACACCCGCTTCGTGCATGACTTCAGCAAACAGCAAGGCATTAAGCGGGGCTACTTCACTGGGTTTGAGGATCATCGTGCAACCGGCCGCGAGTGCTGGCGCGACCTTGCAGACGATCTGATTGATGGGCCAGTTCCAGGGTGTAATCAGTGCAACGACCCCCACCGGCTCCAGATTGATCAGCGTATTACCATTGGTTTTCTGAAACGCGAACGTATCCAGCGTGCGCAGCAGTTGTTGCAGATGACGCTTGCCGATACCCGCCTGCCAATCGTACGCAAGTGCCTTGGGTGCACCGACTTCGGCCATGATCGCCTCGGCAATCTCGTCGTAGCGCTGCATGAATACGTCGAGTATCTGTTCGATCAGAACTCTTCTCTCGTTGGGCGTCGTGCGGGCAAATGCCGGAAATGCACGTCGTGCTGCCGAAACTGCTGCGTCCACGTCGGTCTGATTGCCCATGGCTATCTGGCTGAAGGGCTGTTCAGTGGCCGGATTGATGACTGCCAGCTGCGAGTCCCCGGCGGGTGCTATCCAACCACCATCGATATAAAACTTCAGAGCGTTTTCCATAATCAGGCGGGCCTCGTCGGGAAGAGCAGAAAAGGGCGAGTGAGGATCTTGATCGTTGCAAAACACACACTCGGTCGCTCGCAAGAATAAGCATCAATTTCTGCATCCGGCAATTTACTAATAGTTGCTTCAGGCATAAGCTCAGGTCATGTCTAATCTTCGTCGAAAGCTTCCCAGTTCAAGTTCCCTGTTCGTCTTCGAAGCGGCTGCGCGGTGTGGCAGCTTCACCCGGGCGGCGGATGAACTGTGCGTCAGCCAGCCAGCGGTCAGTCGAATGCTTTCCCGTCTTGAGGAGCATCTCGGTGTGCAGCTTTTCGAGCGCACTCGGGGCGGTGCACGACTCACCGAGAGCGGCAGTATTTTGTACCGGCGGGTGCAGGAGGGGTTCAGCACCATCGAGTCGGCGATCAGCGAAATTGAGTCCCGTGCAACGGGCATCGAAACCGTCACGTTGTCCGTTTCAACGGCGTTCACGACCCACTGGTTGATGCCGCGCATGAGCCGCTTCAGTCAGCGATTTCCCAGTGTGGACATGCGATATCAGCTGATGTCTGGCCGAATCGGCGGGCCATTGGTGGATGTCGATCTGGGCATGCGCTACATCGATTCAGGCAGCCTGAAAGCCACGGATATGCTGGTTGTGCCGGAAATAACCTTGCCCGTCTGCAACCCTCAGTATTTCCAGCAGGTCTTGCAGGATGCAGGCAAAAAACAGCCGCCGACGATGATCTGCATGGACAATCAGGATCGGGACTGGACACTGGAATTTGGCTCGTCCGGACGCGTGGAAAATGCCCTGATTTTTTCTGACTATGCGGTGGTCGTGCAGGCTGCCTTGTTGGGGCAGGGGATGGCGCTGGGCTGGTTAACGGTCGTCTCGAACAGCCTGGTCAAAGGCGAGTTGGTGCCCGCCGCCGAACAGGTTCATGTCACACAGCGTCGGTGTTGTCTGGTGACTCCAGCGAATCGTCCGGTGCGCCCGGTGGTCGAAAGTGTTCGTGACTGGATCATCGAAGAGATGCGTGCCGACGTCGCAAAAGTGGACGCGCTTTACCCTCATTTGGGGCTGTCGGCACTTCTCCACTCGGGTCGTTGAGATCAGGTGTGCCGCACAGCGTGGAAAAACCGTAGGTTATGCTTCAAGGTCCGTGAAAAACGGAATATTTCATGAGGGAAGCAGGCTGATAATGGGTCAACCAGCTTGCTCTACCCCCATGAATATCTTGCGGAGCGCCCTATGTCATTCAAGCAGTTCAAAGCCCTGACGTTCGATGTCGTCGGCACCCTCATTGATTTTGAAGCAGGCATTCTCGCTCATGTTCGTGAGGTGGCGGGCGAAGCGGGTAAAGCCCACAGCGATGACGATATTCTCAAAGCTTATCGCGAGGCTCGTGCACAGACCGATTCAGGCTGGTGGCCGGATGACCTGGAGCGCTGCTACCACGTCATCGCCTCGAAACTGGGGCTGCCGGACAGCGACGAATACGCCAAAGGCCTGAGCCTTGCCGTGAAGAACTTCCCGGCGTTCCCCGATTCGATTGAAGCGCTGAAGCGTCTGCGCAAGCATTTCAAACTGGTCGCGACCACCAACTCGCAGATCTGGGCGCTGGATTTCATGGCCAAAACGCTGGAGGAACCGTTTGATGTGCGGGTGACCGTTGACGACGTACGCTTTGAAAAGCCTGATCCACAGTTTTTTGCCTACACCCGAGGCGTGCTGGCGACTCAAGGCATCCTGTTCGAAAACATCCTGCACGTCGCGCAGAGTCAATACCATGACATTGGCGTAGCGATGCGTCTGGGCTATCAAACCTGCTGGATCGAACGCCGTTTCGCGCAAAAGGGCACCGGGGGCACGCTTGAGTCTGATCGCGTGGAACCGCATTACCACTTCACTTCGCTGGCGCAGTTGGCGGACGCGGTCGAGAAAGAGCTGGGTTGACTGACGCTGGGTGACGACTCTGGCGCTCTGGCCTTGCTGCGAGCGCCTTTTCTCTTTTTAGCTGGATGTTCGCCATGACTGTTCAGAGCCTGTGGGCGGCCACTGCCCAGCCTTCTCCCGCGCTGCAATCCCTTGAAGGCGATCGCCAGTGCGACGTGGTGATCGTCGGTGCCGGTTACACCGGTTTGGCTGCGGCGCATCACATTGCGCTTGGCGGTCGCGAACCGTTGATTGTCGAGGCCAATACCCTCGCCTGGGGCGCCAGTGGGCGTAACGGCGGGGTAGTTTCGCCCAAGTTTCGGGTAGGCTTTCCAACGCTGATGGAGCGTTTTGGTCGTGACACGGCCTTGCAGATGTATCGCACAGGTTATGCGGCAGTGGACAGCCTGGTGGAAATGGTCGAAAGCCTTGGCCTGTCAGGGGCCCAACTCAACATGGGCGGTCACATTGCTGCTGCGCACAACGTTCATGCGTTAGGCGGGCTTGAGTCCACGGCAAACTGGATCAAGCGGGAAACCGGTGGCTCGTCGTCGCTGATGATCAGCGCCGAGCAGGTTCGTGAAGCCACCGGGTCGACGATTTTTACCGGCGGCTTGCTGACACCCAAAGCAGGCGGCATTCACCCCCTTAATTACGCCCGTGGCATCGCGCAAAGCTTGATTGATCGCGGCGTGAAGTTGTACATCAACAGCCCTGCGAACCAGGTGCGTCATGAGGCCGGCCGCGTTATCGTCATGACCCCGCAAGGGCGAATCAGCGCCCGGCAGGTGATCTACGCCACCAATGGTTATTCCGACCAGACCCGGGTCACTGACACCCTGCATCGACGCTTGATTCCGTTTCGCAGTGCGATCATCGCGACTCAAAAGCTTCCCGCTGATGTACTGGCGCGGATCATGCCGGGCGGTCAGGTGTGCGGTGATACCAAGCGCATGTTGCGCTGGTTCAGGGTTGTCGGCGACCGGCTGATTTTTGGGGGGCGGGGTGCGTTTGGCAAGAACGATTCCGAGAGCGCCTTCCGTACCTTGCAGCGCAGCATGGGTGAGGTATTTCCGATACTGCGTGATTACCAGGTTGATTTTCGCTGGTCCGGCCTGGTTGCCATGACGCTGGACTATCTGCCTCATGCCGGGCAACTGGATGAACGTAGCTTCTACTCGATTGGTTACAACGGCGGCGGGGTCGCCATGTCGACGTACATGGGCGGGCAGTTGGCGAAAATGACGTCCGGAGAGAAGTTCGACCTGGGTTTGCTTTGCGGTGATAAATTCAAACCCATTCCCATGCATGCGTTCCGCGCTCCCGGCGTACGCCTGGCGGCAGGATGGCAGCAATTCCTTGATGTGATTGGCCGGTGATCATTCCACCAGGCTATCTGCCTCAAACATTGGATCTGTAGGAGCTGCCGAAGGCTGCAATGGCGGTGCATCAGAATGAATGCTTCGCAGCCTTCGGCAGCTCCTACAGAAAAAGCATTCCAGATCGGATGGTGCAATTTTGTTTACCAGGAGTCACCGAGTCTTGTGTGTCAAACCGCCCTGACCAGACTCCGCAGCGGCACGGTGCTTTTCACCACCGGTGATTTGATCACGATGTAGCTGAAGTACTTCTCGATCCCGATGTTCTTGTCGAGGATCGATTCCATCAATTCCTGGTAGTGCTGGATGCTGCTGCACAGGAAGCGCACCAGATAATCGTAGCCGCCGCTGATCAAATGACATTCCAGCACTTCGTCGATGTTGCGGATGCTGGATTCGAATTTCACGAAGTCGCCACGTTTGTGGTCGGAGAGGGTGACTTCGGTAAACACAGTGACCGAGTTGGCGAACTTGGCGAGATTGACGTGGGCCTCGTAGCCGCTGATGTAACCGGCCGACTCAAGACGTTTGACCCGCTGCAAACAAGGACTGGGGGACAGACCGACGGCTTCGGCGAGGCTGACGTTGGTCATTCGCCCGTCTTTCTGCAATTGGACCAGGATGTTGATGTCGATACGATCGAGCTTCGTTGCAGCGTCCATGGTTCAGTCCTCGCCATTTCAAAATCCAGACTGCCCACCTCAGGCGTGCAGTGCTTTTTGATGCGCGTGGACGAGGTCTGCCAGGCTGGCGTATTCACAGCGCTTGCCATCCAGTGCCTGCGGTGAGTGATTCCACGGCTGGATATGACCCCGTCGCAACGTACATACCGGGAAATCCACCCGCTCGTTCCACGGGTCGTCCACCTCGGTACTGCGCACCGGTAACAATTCTGATCGCTCCAGTTCCAGCTGGAGTAACGCGGCGTCCAGGCTCGTGTGCCAGTCGGTATCAACGGGCTCGATGACGGCATCGAACGTCACCGGCAACCGGCTGGTCAGCGAGCTCACGTTGATGCCGTGAGGTGGGGCAATCAGTATCAAACGGTAGAACTTGCTCAGGTACTGCAAGGCACCTGGAACATCTTCGAATATGGGCCAGTGGTCAGAGGAGCTACTGAAAGCAACACTCTGATCCCAGTCAGGAATGGTATGCAATTGGTGAGCCAGACGTTGGTACAACTGGCCGTGAAAAGCGCTCGGGCTGCTTGCTGGTCCACTGCTGATCAGCAGGTCGGCGGTCTGTCGGTAGGCGCTGAGCAATTGTTCGTCACTGATCGCCGGATTGCCTTGCACTGCCAGCGGTCGAAGCCCCTCAAGAATGCCCCGTTCTCGATCAACCAGTGTTCCAAAGGAAAAACCCAATGCCTTGTACTGGGTGACTTTCATGATTCGCTCCTGAGTAACAGCTGTCGGTTCCATCATGTTCCGCACCCGTGTTCCGAACCCAGGCCCTGCGCTGCATGAACAGGCCGGGCCAGGTCTTGCCGCGCGTGCCTCAGCAGGCCGCAGCCAGTGCGGTATCGAGCATCTGCAAAGCTTCGGCCACTTGTTCCGGGGTTGTCACCAGCGGCGCGAGGAATCGCACCACGTTACGGTGTACGCCGCACTTGATGACCAGCAGGCCGGCGTTGCGCGCGCCATCGATAACCTTTTGCGCCAGCGCAGCGTCCGGGCTTTGCTTGTCGCCGGCTGCCACCATTTCAATGGCCAGCATGAAGCCAAGGCCTCTTACGTCACCGATACGCGGGTAACGTGCCTGCAAGGCCAGCAAACCTTCATGCAACTGGGTGGAGAGTTTCGCGCCCTGAGCCAGCAGATCCTGCTCTTTGAAAAGGTCCAGTACTGCCAGTGCCGCAGCACAAGCCACCGCGTTGCCGCCATAGGTGCCGCCCAGGCCACCCGGTGTCGGCGCATCCATGATCTCGGCACGGCCGACAACACCGGATAGCGGCATACCGCCCGCCAGGCTTTTCGCAACGGTCACCAGATCAGGTTTGATGCCCGAGTGCTGGAAGCCGAACATTGTGCCGGTACGCCCAAAGCCGGTCTGGATTTCATCGAGGATCAGCACGATGCCGTGTTGAGTGCAGCGTGCCCGCAAGGCCTGGAGAAATTCGCTGGAGGCCGCAATGAAACCACCATCACCCTGAACCGGCTCGATAAGGATTGCCGCAACCCGGTCAGGTGCGACATCGGTGGCGAAGAGTTCATCCAGCTCGGCCAGCGCGTCATCGCTGCTGATCCCGCGATAAGGGTTTGGGTAGGTGGCGTGGTAGATCTCGGCCGGGAAGGGGCCGAAATTCTGTTTGTAGGGCTGGCTCATGCCGGTCAGGGTCACACCGAGCAGGGTCCGGCCATGGAAGCCGCCCCGAAAGGAAATCACCGCGGTGCGATTGGTGTGGCTGCGAGCGATCTTGATCGCGTTTTCCACCGCTTCGGCACCCGAGGTAAACAGGATGCTTTTGTAGTGCTCTTCGCCGCCAATCAGCGTATTCAGGCGCGCGGCGACTTCGATGTAGCTTTCGTAGGCCGCGACCTGAAAACTGGCATGAGAAATTTCACCGACCTGACGCCGTACCGCATCGACAACCTTAGGGTGGTTATGGCCAACGTTGAGTACGCCGATGCCACCGACGAAATCCAGATAGCGCTTGCCGTCCACATCCCACAGCTGCGCCCCTTCGGCGCGTGCCGCGACAACCGGGTGAGCCGTGATGATGCCGCGCGGGATGTGTTGCTCACGCAGTGCGAGCAACCGTTGGGTTTCAGTCAGTGCAGAATTCATCTCAATCTCCGTGATCGCCGGGGTGGCAGGTGATGTGATCAGGATAAGCACTGGTCGGAACCACAAGCACTGAAGTTGCCCGGACCAGTGCTGTGATCGACTGTTTTAGGGGGAGGTTGCGACATATTTCACTGTGGGGTGTTGCCGGGGATCCTGCGTGAAGGTCAACCCCCTGTGGGAGCGAATTCATTCGCGAAGAGGATGGTACATTCGGCAGACATTTATCTGCTGGAATGCCGCTTTCGCGAATGAATTCGCTCCCACACAGTCTGCACAGTTCATTGACGAAGATGATGTCTTAACTCATAGCCCGCGGCACAACAATGGTGTCTTCCGGGTGCAAGCGCATCAGCAGCGGAGAGCCAATAGGCGGCAGGCTCAGGTTGCCTTCGTGATGGCTTGGCTGACGCAGGCTGACGGTCGGGCCGCCTTCCAGATCGACGAAGACCTTGAGGCTTTCGCCCTGGAACACGATGTCCGAAACCCGTCCGCGCAAATGATTCCACTCGGGGCCTGAACTGTCGTTGTCCAGCAACAGCTTTTCCGACTGTAACGCGAGGAACACATCCCCCGACGGCGGGATTGGACGGGTTGTACGTAGCGCCGTCGCGCCCAGGTTCAGGCCGCTTTCACTGCGTTGCAACGGGATCAGCGTGCTTTCGCCAATGAAACTGGCGACGAAATCATCGGATGGATGATCGTGCAAGCGACGCGGCGTATCGACTTGTACCAACTGGCCGCCACGCATGATCGCGATACGGTCGCTCATGGTCAGCGCTTCACGCTGGTCGTGGGTCACGTAAATCATTGTTGCGCCGAGGCGTTTGTGCAGGGCGCGCAGCTCAATCTGCATGGTTTCGCGAAGTTGCTTATCGAGCGCGGAAAGGGGTTCGTCCATCAGGATCAATTTGGGTTCGAAGACAATCGCCCGGGCCAGTGCCACCCGTTGTCGCTGGCCGCCGGAAAGCGCTGCGATGGAGCGGTTTTCGTAGCCGCTCAATTCAACCGTTGCCAGCGCCTGTTTCACGCGGCCGAGGCTTTTGGCGGCGCTTTCACCTCTGGCGCGCAGAGGGAAAGCAACGTTTTCGCCCACCGTCATGTGCGGGAACAGCGCGTAGTTCTGAAAGACCACACCGATTTCGCGTTTGTGCGGTGGCATCAGCGTGACGTCGCGCTCGCCAAACAGGATGTTGCCGGAGCTGACCCGGATAAAGCCGCCCAGAATGCTTAGCAATGTGGTTTTGCCCGACCCGGAAGGGCCCAGCAGGGACATGAATTCTCCCGCTTCCACCTTGAGGTTCACGTTGTTCAGCGCCTTCAAACTGCCGTAGTCCTTGCAAACCTGATTGACGCTGACTGATTCAAAACCTTCGGTGAAATTCATGAAGCGTCCTCCTGTGCAGAGCGGGTGTCTGCATCCATCTGAACACAGGCGCTGGCCGTGTTCGTGCCGTTTTGAGCCGCCGGGAAGACAGGATCTGCTGCCCGGCGGTATCCGTGTCCAATGCTGGCCGTCAGTCCAGACCGCCGATATGCCAGGCCTTCACTTCGAGGAATTCGTCCAGGCCGTACTTCGAGCCTTCACGGCCGGTGCCTGACTGCTTCATGCCGCCAAAGGGGGCGACTTCCATGGAAATGATCCCGGTATTCAGACCGACCATACCGAACTCCAGTCGCTCACCTACGCGCCAGGCGCGACGCATGTCCTGGGTGAAGTAATACGCACCGAGGCCATACGGCGTCGCGTTGGCCAGCGCCAGCGCCTCGGCCTCGTCCTTGAAACGGAACAGCGGCGCAACAGGGCCGAACGTTTCTTCGCTGGCCAGCAACATGTCGGCTTTGGCATCGCGCAACACGGTGGGTTGAACGTAAAGGCCATTTCCCTGAGGCGCGCCGCCAATGACTACGCTGGCACCTTTTTCTAGCGCATCGCCGATATGGCGGGCTACTTTGTCGACGGCGGCGGCATTGATCAGCGGGCCAATCGTGACGCCGGTTTCCAGGCCGTCGCCGACTTTAAGATTGGCGACTGCAGCACTCAGGCGCTCGGCAAAACGGTCATAAATACCGTCCTGAACCAGAATCCGGTTGGCGCAGACGCAGGTTTGCCCGGCGTTGCGGAATTTGCTTTGCATGACCCCGGCAATGGCCAGGTCCAGGTCCGCATCATCGAAGACGATAAATGGCGCATTGCCGCCCAGCTCCAGGCTCAGACGTTTGATGGTGCTTGCACACTGACTCATCAACAATTGGCCGACCCGGGTCGAGCCTGTGAATGACAGCTTGCGTACTGCCGGATTGCTGGTCATTTCACCACCGACCCCGGCAGGCAAACCGGTCAACACGTTGAACACGCCGGCCGGGATTCCGGCGCGCTCTGCCAGCACCGCCAGCGCCAGGGCTGACAGAGGCGTCATCTCCGAAGGCTTGACCAATACCGAGCAGCCGGCCGCAAGAGCCGGTGCGCATTTGCGGGTGATCATCGCGTTGGGGAAGTTCCACGGGGTGATCGCCGCGACGACACCGATCGGTTGTTTGAGGACGATGATCCGTCGATCAGCGACGGGTGAAGGAATGGTGTCGCCGTAGATCCGGCGGGCTTCTTCAGCGAACCATTTGACGAAGCTGGCGCCATAGGCGATTTCGCCACGTGACTCAGCGAGGGGCTTGCCTTGCTCGGCGGTCATGATCAGCGCCAGGTCTTCCTGGTTGTCCATGATCAGCTTGAACCAGACTTCAAGAAAACGCGCTCGCTCGGCCGCCGGGACTTCGCGCCAGGACACGAAGCGGGCTTCGGCGGCTTCGATGGCACGGCGGGTTTCAGCGGCTTGCAGGGCTGGCACACGAGCGATAACACTGCCATCGGCGGGGTTGGTCACGTCCAGCGTCGCGCCGTCATCGGCACTGATCCACTCGCCATTGACGTAGGCGCGCTCAACGAGAAGGGAAGGGTCACGCAGGGTATTTTTCAACATGATCAGGGTGCCTTGAGGGTCCGAACGATGGACTCATTTTAAGAATGTCTGCCCGGTGGCCGATGCCGAGATGGCCGCTGGAGCGGGTGGTAGATGCTGAATTTGCGCTGCTGGCGGCAGATGTTGCTAATTCACCATTACCCTTGTAGGAGCTGCCGAAGGCTGCGAGGCGGTGTGTCAGACAAATTGCCTTCGCAGCCTTCGGCAGCTCCTACAAGATGGTGTTGTCAGCTCGGTTTATTGCGCCCCGCGATCACCACTAACAACAGTGAAGCCAGAATCAGGATTGAGCTGATCGCCGCAATCGTCGGGTCGATTTCATCGCGCAGGGCGGTGAACATCCGTTTGGTCAGGGTCTGGTTGTCGCCGCCGGAAATGAACAGCGCCACCACGGTTTCATCCAGCGAAGTGATGAAGGCAAACAGCGTGGCCGAGACCAGGCTTGGCTTGATTTGCGGCAGCGTCACGGCCATGAATGCCCGGAAGCGGTTCATGCCCAGGCTGCGGGCGACCATCTCCTGTGACATGTCGAAATTACGCAATCCGGCCAGCAGGGCGATGATCACGTAGGGCAGTGCCAGCATGATGTGCGCCAGAATCAGCCCGGTCATGGTGCTGATCAGGCCTACCCTGGCGTAGACAAAAAACACTCCGGCGGCGATCAGGATGATTGGCACCATCATCGGCAGCAGCAGAATGATTTGCAGGGTGCGCACCACCTTCAGGCTGGAGCTATTAATCGCGTAAGCGGCAGCCATGCCGATGGGCAGGCTGACCAGAGTTGTGACTGCTGCGGTAATCAGACTGACCCGTGCCGCCGACATCCATTCAGCACTCTCAAAGAACGCTGCATACCAGCGCAGCGACCACTCCTTGGGCGGGAATTGCAGGAAGCGGGCTTCCGAAAACGACATCGGCACCACGATCAGGACCGGCAGGATCAGGTAGAGCAGGATGGCGGCTACCAACACCGTGAAAAGCAAATGGGAGACGCGGACCTGACGCAGATAGGCAACCAGTTTCATTTAGCGCGCTCCCAGAATGCGTTCGATAGGGATGAACTTGTTGATACCCCAGAAAATCAGGAACACCACCAACAACAGCACCAGACCGACCGCACTCGCGGCGCCCCAGGCGTGATAAAGCTCAACGTTGCGCTGGACCAGCATCGATACCAGGATTGTGCGACCACCACCCAGCAGTTCAGGGGTGATAAAGAAGCCCAGGCAGATGACAAAGACCAGAATTGACCCTGCCATGATTCCGGGAGCAGCCATCGGCAAGAACACCCGGCGGAAGGTGTAAAAAGGCTTTGCCCCAAGGCTTTCCGAGGCTTGCATCAGGTCCTGCGGGATTTTTTTCATCACCGAATACAGAGGTAGAACCATGAACGGCAGCATGACGTGCAGGGTGCCGATTACCGTGCCCGTGGTGTTGTGCATCAGGTTCAGCGGTTGATCGATGATGCCCATGTCGATCAACGTCTGGTTGACCAGTCCACGGCGTTGCAGCAGGACCAGCCAGGCATAGGAGCGCACCAGCACGCTGGTCCAGAACGGGATAATCACGCAGATCAGAATCAGGTTTGCCCAGAAGCCATGCAGGCGCGACGCGGCATAGGCGATGGGGAAACCGAGGAAAATCGACAGCACGGTGACAATGAGGCTGATCTTGAAGGTCAGGACAAAGGTGTCCCAGTAGATTCGCTCTTCGAAAATACGGACATAGTTGGCCAGGGAGAAGCCTTCTTCGGTCTGCACCGACTGGAACGCCAGCCAGCACATCGGCAGGATCAGCAGCACCACCACCATGACCAGCGCCGGGGTGAGCAGCAACATCATCGATGTGTTTTCCTTGCGCTCTTCGCGGGCAAGGGCATCGCTATTGGTCAGCGGCGGTTGCTGCTTGTGATTGTCGGATTCGGGCAGGGACTTGGCGAGATAAGCATTGGACATGTTTGTCTCCCGTCACTGGTTCTGGCTGAAGCGCTGGAAGGCGCTCTGCTTGAGTATTGGCATATGAACGACTCCCGAAAAGTGGGGGCAGATGCTGAAAGCGAGTGTGTTGCTGTTCCGGTCGCTCTGCGGGACCGTGCAATTTCCAATGTACCCATATGTCGCCAACGGAAGCCGCTGAAATGCCCTGCGCCAAAGTGCTTTATTGCGTAATGAGGCGGGTAGACGGCATGTCCTGCGTTGAGCGCAGCAAACCTGAATTTGTAAGAGCGCACGAGCACCGCGAGGCCGCGATGGCGTCTTGTCTGATGC